>JAGRKA010000030.1 GCA_020442475.1 Alphaproteobacteria bacterium
GTAAAGGGCAAATCCACAAAGCCGGTCATCGTGGCGGAGGTAAAAAACTCCCGCACGGAATCAAAATCCCGGAGCATATTGGCAAAGGCTCCGCTGGATTTCGGGCGCCCGGCAATCTTCATATTCAAAAGCTGGTCATAGATACGCCGCCCGGCAATGACATCCATGCGCCGCCCGGCGAGATCAATCAGGTACGCCCGCAAGGTCCGCATGATAAAGTCAAAGACAAAGACAGCCAGCGCGCCGATCCCCAGCACCCAGCCCGTATCGATGGCATTATTCGGGATCACGCGGTCATAGACATTCATGACAAAAAGCGGACTGGCCAACCCGAACAGATTGATAAAAACAGCGCCCAAAAGCGCCATCCCATAGATGCTTCGATTCTCCCGCACAAGGCTCCAGAACCAGTGTCTGTGGGGATCTTCAGGGTCAAAGCTTTCCGGATTCGTAAATTCCGAGCGCGGCTGTACAAAAATCGCATAGCCCGCATACGATTTTTTCAGGTCGTCAAAATCTGTTTCCCGTGTCGCTTTTGTTTCGGGATCGAATATGCGCACAGCCTTTCCACCCGCCGATACAGCCAGCAAGACGCAGGCCCGATCGCCTTTAAGAACCAAAACGGCGGGCAGGATGGCTGTCGGAATTCTCCCGATATCCGCACGCTTCGTAATCTGCGTTTTCAGCCCCAACCGCCCCGCAGCCGTACAAAACAGCTCCGGCCCCATATTCTTCGTATCATAGGGCAAACCGGCGGTTAAAGCCTGCGCGGATTTCGCACGGCCATAATGCGCCGTCAGGAAAACGAGGCATTCCAGCAAAGGATCGGCGGATATTCCCTCCGCGCGTCCCGGGCTGTTTTTATCGTCGTCGGCGCTCACAAGATCCTCTTCATCAGATGTTACGTCCCTAGCTGCGGGACAGAAGGATAATAGAAGCGGCCCCCAGCATGATGCCGGCCACACGTTCAAGCGACAGATTCTCGCTGAATAAAAAATACCCGAAAACCAGCCCACCTGTCACTACGCTGATATTCACGACGGGCGTAGCAAAGCTGAAATCCACACCTTTATTAAAGGCCGCCGCATATGCAAGGCTCCCGATGCCGATGCATAATCCCGCAGCCGCCATCAGGAACGCCGGTACCCATAGAAAGCCCGCGCCGGAAATCGCTCCTGCAAACGCACTGCCCCTGCCCCAGGCAAGTGCTGCGCACCCGGCCAGCAAAGCCCCCAAAGACCAGCAAAAAATCCCGGAAAAAGGATCGATTTTCCCGGAAGCATATTTAACCAGAACAGCATGGGTGACATATAAAACTGCCGTTACGGCGACAAAAAAGCCAGCGGGCATTAGCGCGCCCCTCCTTCACCCTGAACAGCTTCGAGTGCGGTTTCTTCAAGCATGGCTTCCTCGATTTGAGGTCCGTAAACCGGGGCGGAGACAGGTGCAGACACAGGCTCCGGCACGCGCACCTCTTCCTGCGCGGGTAGGGTCCCACGATGATCCGCTGTGATCGTATCTTGCAAAAGCCCCATACCGGCGAGCACTCCATAATGCGCCCCCAGCGCCCTGTACTTGCTGTTGAGCTTGTCCAGCTCCGTATTAAAGAGCTGGTTTTCAGCCTGCATCAAATCCAGAACGCGCACGCGCGCGCCTTCGAACTGAACCTTATAGGTCTCAAGAAGCTGTGCGTTCAGTGCCCGACGCTTTTCCTGAATTTCGAATTGCTTCAACGCCGTCTCATAGCGCGCAAAGGCCAGCCGCACCTGCTGCGAAACCCGCCTTTGCGCTTCCTGACGGCGGGAAAGCGCCTCCCGGTACTCCTGCTTACTGCCCTTGATTCGTGCAAGCTGCGCACCGCCCGTTTCAAAATTCCAGCTCATCCGCACAACGGCACGCGCATCCACAAGCTCACCGCCGATAATATCGGCCTTATCACTCTTCAGATAAGACAGCTCTCCGTCCAAAGCGGGATAAAGCCGCGCCTCCTCTGCACTAACATCATAGGACAGAGATTCGGCGTTCCGCGCCGCCGCCTGTAAGGCCGGATGGGATTCCAATGCCCTTGATACGGCATCCTCCGGAGTCTCCGGTAGAGAATCGCTGTAAAGAGGCGGCTGCGTTAACGTCCCTTCGGGCAAATGGCCGATCAATTGTAAATATTCCGCATCTGCCGCCTGCGCCTGCCCCTCATAATCGGCAATAATTCCCTCAAGGAGCGCCTGCACATCGCGCGCCTTCTGGTATTCGGCGTCATCAGCGGCCCCATCCTCCAGAGCCGTCTTGATCCGCTTCAGATAGGCGCCGACTTTTTCCTCGTGCCTATGCAGCAGCGCCAGCGCCGCCCGCACCCGCATCACGTTCGTATAGGATTGCGCCGCACGGAGCGCCAAATCTTCCCGAACACTCGCCAAATCCATCTCGGCGGCTTCTTTTTTTGCATGCGCGGATTCAACCCGGTTGGTCGTCTCAAAACCGTCAAAAAGCGGCTGGCGTAAAGTCCCTGACCCTTCCCACAAATAGGAATAACCGGTCCCGCGCGATACGCTCAGGCCCCGGCTTGTGCTGTTATCGCCAAAAACACGTCCGCCGGTCGCAGAAAAGGAAAGCTCCGGGAAATAACCGGAACGCTGCGCCTCTTCGCCATAAAGCGCGGCCTCCAGACCGGCCTGCGCCGTTTCAACCTGCGGATGATAATTGAGGGCCGCCGACACGGCACCTTCCAGCGTCTCCGCCTGCGCCGGGACTAGCGAAAAAAGCTGAGAAGCCAAGGCGCATGACGCTAAAAGCGTTACGGAGAGAAGTCTGCGCGGAAAAAACATCCAAAACCGGCCTGAGAAAAACAAAAGAAACCCCGAACGAGGCATACAACGGTAAGAGCGAACAGCCCTACCTTTCTGAATCTAAATAAAAACGCGCATACATTCAAGCATTGTCACGAAAAGGACGCACAGGGGCTTCACAAAGATGTAAGGATCGGGCATCCTCAAAGAGAATGTTCCGTTCTGGCCGGTTCACAGAAACATGACGTAAGAGGTTGAATTCCGTGACTTTAAAGATCGCCGTCCCTAAAGAAGACCCGAAAATGGAAAGCCGGGTCGCCGCCTCTCCCGAAACCGTTAGAAAATTAACAGCCCTCGGTTGCGCTGTGACAGTTGAATCCGGGGCGGGCGCACAGGCGTTTTTTACAGACGACATGTTTAAAAATGCCGGAGCCACGATTGCAAAAACTGCCGAGACCGCCTGCAAGGATGCCGCTATCGTGCTGCGGGTCCGCCCCTCTTCTGCCGCAGACCTTGCTCATATCAAAAAAGGTGCGCTGCTGATCTGTTTAATGGACCCGCACGGCCAACCGGATCTCTACACCGCCTGCGCCAAGGCCGGAATCGACGCCTTTTCGATGGAGCTTGTCCCCCGAATCAGCCGCGCGCAAGCAATGGATGTTTTGTCCTCCCAATCCAATCTGGCTGGTTATAAGGCTGTGCTGGACGCCGCCTCGGAATTCACCCATGCCTTCCCGATGATGATGACGGCAGCAGGCAGCATCCCGCCTGCAAAAGTCTTCGTTATGGGCGCAGGGGTCGCCGGGCTTCAGGCCATCGCGACCGCGCGCAGACTCGGCGCCGCCGTAACCGCTACCGACGTACGTCCTGCCGCGAAGGAACAAGTCGAATCGCTGGGCGCGTCTTTTGTCGCTGTCGAGGATGATGAGTTTAAACAAGCCGAAACAGCGGGCGGTTACGCCAAGGAAATGTCGAAAGACTATCAGAAAAAACAGGCGGCTCTTGTTGAAAGCCATATCGCTAAACAGGATATCGTTATTACCACGGCCCTGATCCCCGGCAGACCCGCGCCGAAGCTGATCAGCGAAGCCATGGTCAAATCCATGAAACCGGGTAGCCTGATCGTCGATCTGGCCGTCGAGGCCGGTGGAAACTGTGCCCTGTCAAAACCGGGAAAAACGGTCGAAACGCCCGGTGGGGTTAAAATTATCGGGCACAAAAACGTTCCCGGACGCCTTGCTGCGGATGCCTCCGCGCTTTACGCCAAGAACCTTTTGAATCTTTTGAACCTTCTGATCGACAAGGAGAGCGGAAAGCTCGCTATCGACTGGAATGACGATATCGTTAAAGGCATCGCCCTGACGCGGGAGGGCGCGATCATTCATCCTCAATTCAAGGATGCCCCGGCCAAAACGCCACCTAAAGCTCCGGCTAAAACCTCTACAAAAATGCCGGCAAAAGCGCCCGCTAAAAAAGCTGCCGCCCCTAAAAAGACGCAGACCGCAGATAAAACAGAGGGAAAGGAAGGATAGTGCATCATGGCTGAAGATCACCGCACACTCACGGAAAGCGCCGCCGATCTGGCCAACAGGCTTCAGGATCTGTCCGAACGAGCCGCCGATCTGGCCGTCCAGACAAGCGACGTCATCTCGCAAAGCTCGGCCCATGCCCAGCCCTTTATTATCACGGGGCTGACCGTGTTCGTTCTGGCCTGTTTCGTCGGTTATCACGTTGTATGGCGTGTCACACCCGCTCTGCACTCCCCGCTGATGGGGATTACAAACGCCATTTCCTCCGTCATCGTGGTGGGTGCGATTATTGCGCTCTGGCCTGCGAGCGGCGGCTTTTCGCTTATGGCGTTCCTTGCGGTCGTGCTGGCCTCGGTCAATATTTTCGGCGGCTTCATCATCACCCGCCGCATGTTGCACATGTTTAAGAAAAAGGCTTAACGGATAATGGAAAATTTCGCAGCTCTGACATATCTGGCCGCAGGCGTTCTGTTTATCCTTGCTCTGCGCGGCCTATCCCACCCGGAAACAGCCCGCCAAGGTCTGACTTTCGGGATGGTCGGGATGGGACTGGCCATTGCGACGACTCTCCTGCTGCCGCAAGTCACCGCCTATGTCCCGATTGTGCTGGCCATCGCCATCGGCGGCGGGATCGGGGCCTTTATCGCCAATAAAATCGATATGACCGCCCTGCCCCAGCTTATGGCGGGTTTTCACTCCCTTGTCGGGCTGGCCGCCGTCTTTGTCGCAGGCGCGGCCTTTAACGACCCGGAAGCTTTTAATATCGGTACAAAGGGTGATATTCACCTCGCCTCTCTGATCGAAATGTCCCTTGGGCTGGCGATCGGGGCCGTGACCTTCACAGGTTCGATCATCGCCTGGGGCAAGCTTCAGGGCCGGATTTCCGGCAAGCCCGTCACGTTCGGAGGACAGCACCAACTCAACGCTTTCCTCGGTGTGATCATGCTATTGATGATCATATTGCTGTGCGTGACGGGAAGCGCCGTTGTGTTCTGGGCAATCGCTCTGCTGGCGCTGGCGCTCGGCGTGCTGATGATCATCCCGATCGGCGGCGCGGATATGCCGGTGATCGTCTCCATGCTGAACTCTTATTCCGGCTGGGCCGCCGCCGGGATCGGCTTTACGCTGCATAATAATTTGCTGATTATCACCGGTGCGCTGGTCGGCTCCTCAGGCGCGATCCTGTCCTATATTATGTGCAAGGGCATGAACCGCTCTTTCCTGAATGTGATCCTTGGCGGTTTCGGCGGGGAGCAGGCAAGCGCAAGCGCCGCCGATATGGGCGACCGGCAAGCCAAGATCGGCGCAGCGGAAGACGCGGCCTGGATCATGAAAAACGCCTCAAAAGTCATTATCGTTCCCGGCTATGGCATGGCTGTCGCGCAAGCCCAGCACGCGCTGCGGGAAATGGCGGATATCCTCAAGCATGAAGGCGTCGATGTGAAATACGCCATCCATCCGGTCGCAGGGCGCATGCCCGGCCATATGAACGTCCTGCTGGCTGAGGCGAACGTGCCCTATGACGAGGTGTTCGAGATGGAGGACATCAACCGTGAATTCGCGCAGGCCGATGTGGCCTATGTGATCGGCGCAAACGATATCACCAACCCGGCGGCCAAGAGCGATTCTTCATCTCCCATTTACGGGATGCCGGTTCTGGATGTCGGCAAAGCCAAAACGGTCCTGTTCGTGAAGCGCTCTATGGGGTCGGGCTATGCGGGCGTCGATAACCCGCTCTTCTTCGAAGACGGCACGATGATGCTGCTGGGCGACGCCAAAAAAATGACGGAAGACATCATCAAGGCGATGGAGTCGTAGAGTTAGTTTAGCCCTGCCTCCAAATTCATCGGCTTTGTGAAACCGGTGCAAGGGGTGGACCACCACTTGGAGACTTTAAGGGCAAAGCCCGTCCCTTCTAAATAGGCTGCCATATCGCCTGTCGTCCCCTGAATATTTCCGACGTTCGCTGTCTCAGGGGCAACATACATGCTCTTTGGAGCATGGATATAAGGCAAGTTCATCCAATCAAGTGCCCCGATGCTCTTATTGTCGAAGAGGATGCTCGTCCCCGGCGTTTTCAGGAACGCTTCATCAGTCTTCATTTTTTCGATTAAATCCCGCAGCGGCTCACTGGTATCTGTCCAGTCCCAAGCACCGGCCTGCACCAACAAGGTCCGCTGGCCGGATTCGGGGTTATTGAAAAAGGCCGCGTAGACATTATCTTCTTCAGCAGAATTTGCATGAAGGACCACTTGATTATCTGCTAAAAACTTAAGAATTTCCAAACGCTCAGTTTCTTCAGGGTAAGCTTTTTCAAGGATTCCCAAGGCTTTTTGGGAACCTGTCTCCCGTGAAAAGCCTCTTGCAAAACTTCCGGGCGATGTCGGCCCGCAATTCGCCTGTACGACAGCCTGAGCGAATTGATCCTTTAAAGCCTGCTCTTCGGGGGAGGTTTTGTCTGAAACCGCAGCAAGCGCGATCAGAACTGGTATACTCATCCATAAAGTTTTTTGCGCGGTGGAAAGGTCGCTCCACTTTGTTTCTGTAGAATTCATCAACGATGCTCCAATTCCTTATTCTTGAAAAACAAGGCGGACCGTAGCATGGAAATATTACTTATGCAAATATTTTATGTTTAATTTTTACCGCTTGCGGCGCTCGTCATTGCGAGAAAGCACGGCGAACGAAGCAATCCAGCGCCATGAAGAAAAATTCTGGATTGCCGCGCCGCCGTTGGCGGCTCGCAATGACATGATGCTTGTCTGGCGAAGGCTCTATCATCCTTTGACATGATACACTCTGACGTATTCCCTTTAAAACTTGCACAACTATTTAAAAACGGCTATGGCTGGGCTTCAATCTATAATTCAAACAGGAGTTACACGCTATGGAAGATGCGGTCGCAACAGGTGTTTCACTATTTACAGTATGGGGCGTACGTGTTCTGAGCGCCGTTTTGATTATGATTGCCGGATGGGTCATCGGCAACTGGCTGAGCGCAACAATCCGTAAAATAAAAAAGCTGGACCCGACGCTCCAGAGCTTCCTGGGCGGCCTTGCAAAATACGCCGTTCTGGCGGTCGCTCTTGTGACTGTTCTCGGCCAATTCGGTATCCAGACCGCCAGCCTTCTGGCCGTTCTCGGCGCCGCCGGCCTGGCCATTGGTCTGGCCCTACAAGGGACGCTCAGCAACGTAGCCGCGGGCGTGATGATCCTGATCCTGCGCCCTTTCAATGTCGGCGACACAATCCAGTATGGCGGCGGGACAATTGCCACCGTCAAGTCACTCGGCCTGTTCGGCTGTGAGCTGGCCACTGCGGACAACGTCTATATCTATTCTCCGAACTCAAGCATCTGGAATACAACGATCCAGAATTTCTCCCGCAATAAACAGCGCCGTCAGGACATCGTTTTCGGAATCAGCTACGGCGATGACATTAATAAGGCCTTCAAGACGATCCAAAAAACACTGGATAAGGAAAAACGCCTTGTAACCACCGCTGGGAAAGAGCCCATTATCGCCGTACAGGGGCTTGGCGCCTCTTCGGTCGACCTGAAAGTCCGTATCTGGACGGAAGCTGCAGATTACTGGGCCGTACAGTGGGATCTGACCAAGGCCGTCAAGGAAGCTTTTGATAAAGACGGCATCTCTATTCCGTTCCCGACCAGAACAATCGAATATGCCAACAAAGACGAATCCGGCGCAGATTCGAAGAAAAAAGCGGCATAATCGCCTTTAAGCAAACAATACCCAAGGACAAAAGAAGGCTCCCGTTATACAGCGTGGAGCCTTTTCTTTTTTCTCCTAAAACCCGCTGAATTCTTACGGTAGCGGCGGCAATGAAGGCGGTACAGGCAGGGAGAAACATAGGCGACTCCCCCCCTCATATTCCGTATCGAGCCATATCTTCCCGCCATGAAATTCTACGATCCGCTGGCAAAAAGACAGCCCGACGCCGGAGCCTTTATATTCGTCATCCGTATGCAGCCTCTGGAAAATAAGGAAGATTTTTTCCTTAAATTTCGGATCAATGCCGATTCCATTATCAGAAATGGCGATCATATATTCTCCGTCCTCTTCCCGGCATGTGATCGTCACTCTGGGCGTTTCCGCTTTTTTCCTGTATTTGACGGCATTTGCGATCAGGTTCTGAAAAAGCTGGGTGAGCAATGCGCCGTTCCCCATGACAACCGAGAGACTGTCATCATAGGATATATGGGCGTGCGCATCCTTGATCTCGACCGTTAATTTTTCAAGGGCACCATTTACAGCCTCAGAGAGATCAACCGGTTTAAAATTCTGCTTATGCGCACCGATTCGCGAATATTCGAGCAGATTCTTGATCATATCCTGCATAGAAGTCGCACTTTTCGACATGACATTCAAAAACTCGCGCCCCTCCTCGTCCAGCTTCGACTCATACCCCTCTTTCAGTAAGCTTGCGCACATGGCGATATACCCTAGCGGCGCCCTGAGATCATGAGATGCAATCGAAGCAAAAAGCTCTAATGCACTGTTTGATCTTAACAATTCAGCCTCAGCCTCTTTCTGCTCCGTAATATCGCGAATGATCCCGCTAAAAATCCGCTCATTCCCTAAACGAATTTCAGAAACGGACAAATCAATGGGGAAAATATGGCCATCCTTACGCCGCCCCTCCAACTGACAGCCCCTGCCAATAATTTTTCCTTCTCCCGTTTCCAGATAATGCCGGATATAGCCGTCATGATGCGTTGCATACCGCTCCGGCATCAGCATTTTGATATTCTGCCCGATAACTTCTTTTGCGCTATAACCGAACATATGCTCACAGGCCTTGTTATAGCTTTCCACGATACCGTTCGAATTGATCGTGATCAGCCCGTCAACCGCATTATCAAGAATTGAGTTTAACCGCTTCTGGTAAGAAAGAATTTCAGCCTTAGCCCGCTCTTCCGCAATCACTTTTTGC
The DNA here is from genome assembly GCA_020442475.1 of Alphaproteobacteria bacterium. Classification (GTDB taxonomy): domain Bacteria; phylum Pseudomonadota; class Alphaproteobacteria; order Micavibrionales; family Micavibrionaceae; genus JAGRKA01. The sequence goes on from JAGRKA010000030.1 coordinate 9,265, forward strand.
TTCAGGGATAATTCGGAATGTTGCAGATTTGAAATATGGGTCAATGAGCTCTGAAGCGAGTCCATAAGCTGGTTATATTGCGCTGCAATCTGGCCAATTTCAGTATAAGGGTCTACCGGAGCACGCAAACTGAGATCCTGCGTCTGCTCCTGTTCGTGCATGAGCGTCATCAAATCGTAAAGCTCTGAAACTTCACGGTTTTCAACAATGTTAAGCCCCTTAATCTCAGCCTCCCGACTAACCCGGAGCGGACGAATACGGTCCAGTAGCCCGAAAATTGCATATGTGCAGCAAAAGCCCACCAGAAAACACGCTCCAATTCCATAAGTTTGCACAAGAAGCTGCTCCAAACGGCTTAACCCTGTCCCCAAAACTGATAGATCTGCAAAAAGTGCAACAGCCAACGTTCCCCAAATACCTGCCATCAAATGCACGGGCACCGCGCCGATTACATCATCAACCCTCAGACGCTCCAATGCGAACGTCCCAAAAACCATGACCAGACCGCCAATCCCTCCAATCACGATAGAAGCCCCCGGCGAGACGGCAAAACAACAGGCTGTGATTGAGACAAGCCCGGCCAGAGAGCCGTTCATGATCGTGATAATTTTCGGATAGCCGTACCATAAATAGCCCGCAGCACCCGCTGCAATCATGCCGGCACTCCCGGCCAGAATCGTATTAACGATGATCAGGGGTGTTCTGGCCGTCAGCCCGAACGCACTTCCCCCGTTAAAACCGATCCAGCCAACCCAAAGCAGGAATATGCCGGTCATTGCCATCGGCAAATGGCTACCTGAAAAGGCGCTTAACCGATGCCCCCCGTCCTCAAAGCGACCGGTACGCGGCCCGATAATTAAAACTACCGCCAACGCAGCCCATCCGCCGATCCCATGGACAACGCTTGCACCAGCAAAATCTATAAACCCCATAGAGGCCAGCCATCCCGGCGTTCCGGTCAGAGCCCCTCCCCAGACCCAGTGCCCGAAAAGCGGATACAAAAGCGCTGAAATCACACAGGTGATCAGTAGATAGGACATAAAACTGATTCGCTCGGCGACCGCACCGGAGATCAAGGTTACAGCCGTTCCACAGAACATGAGTTGAAAGAGAAAAAACGAAATCCCCCAAAGAGAATCGTTTTTAAATTCGGGCCAGAAATAGGATGTACCGACCAAGCCTGACCAGCCTTCCCCGAACATCAGCCCAAAACCGACTACCCAGAAAATCAGTGAAGAAAGCCCAAAATCCGAAATATTTTTGATGGCGACGTTAATGGCATTCTTTGTGCGCGTTAGCCCGGCTTCCAGACACAGAAATCCCGGCTGCATAAAAAAGACCAACAGAGCGCAAAGAATAACCCAGGCAATATCTATGAGGCTCTTATCCATCTTCCAAGAGTACCGCTCGCCTCCCCCTACGACAAGAAAAATAGACTGTGAACACATAGCTGTGAAAAAAGGTCGCCTATGAAGGCCTTACGGGCTTTTACTTCACAGAAACCGGTTTTTCCTGTATGATGGGGATTAATAGCGTTTCGCAAAAAAGTTAAGAACAGCCGTTCTTTTTGAGAAGGAGGTATGTATCATGTCTAAACAAACCACAATTCTTCTGGTTGAGGACAGCAAGCTCTGCGTACACGCCATGAAGAACGTCATTGAACACAAAGCCAGCACCCCTGTAAATCTGCTCCATGCACAGACGATGCAAAACGCTCTGTCCACTCTCAAGGACTCTGCCGGAAACATTGATTTAATTCTGCTGGATCTTGGCCTGCCGGATACAAGCAGCGACGAAGAATCATTTACAAAAATAAAGAGCGCCGCACCCAATACACCGATCGTTGTTTTAACCGGGCGGCACGACCATGATTTTGCAAACCATATCGTGATGGACGGTGCACAGGACTATGTGAACAAAGACGAGGTCAGCGCAAACCCAAAATTGCTGATCAACGCCATCGACTTTGCACTCAGCCGCCATAGAAACCAGGAAAAGGTCGTGGAGAAGCTCCAGCAGAAAGAGCAGGTTATTTCTTGGATGTCCGGACAGTATAGCGGAACAGCCTAAGGTTCTTGATCCTTACTTAAGACACATTTGCAGCCCTCTTAAGCGGGACGACCATCCGGCCTTGGCTTCCAAAGGATCGGGATATATACAGCCAGATACAGCCCAAAACATGCGGTCCATAAAGATGCCGAGCCGGCGATAAGAGCGCCCTGCTCTCCGGGCCAGAACAAGACACCGAGCACACGAATCAAGACTGCAAGCTGCATCAGGACAAAAGCTGCGACCGTCAAACGGCCGGCTTTTAGCTCACGGCCCGTATGGCCGAGCGCAACTCTGGCCATCATCCCAAGGGTCATAGAGCCGATCGTACCTGCCGTTAAGGCATGCAGCGCAACAGAAAACGGCGCGACATCAAACGCGGCAATACCGATCAGCCCTATCCCGACCATCAACCAGCCATAGCCTGCGTGCAAAATCCACACCATCGGGTCGTTTAAAATTCTGCTTGTGTGATAACGCCGAAAACGCAGTGCGTGAACCGCCAGCGAGAAAACGGCTGCCAGCGCCGTAAGAACACCCTGCCCGCCTGTCACAACAATCAGGAGTGCCAGAATTGCCAGTGAAATCAGGGCCAGCACATCCAATCGTCCCTGAGGGTGCTGGAAAGCATCTTCTCCGCGCCGACGCAAGGCCGCAACGGTAAAGGCCGGAATAACGCGCCCACCGATCAGCGAGATCATAGCCATAATAACCATAACAGCCATGTAAAGCGGCGTACGGCTCTGCGTTGCCAGAAAGATCATATCGCAAATAAACAAGATGCTCAGCAATATAAGAAAAACAAAATTCCGTTTATTCCAGCTCCGCAGAAGCGGGATAGCAAGACTCACCGCCAGAGCTGGAATAAATGCACCCTCTATCGCTACTAAAAGTGGAAACGGCAAGCCTATGTCAAAATTCATCACGATCCGCCCGGCCAACCATATGGCACACAGACCGGCCAGATGCATTTGCCGCGCCGGTGCACCGCCCGTCCAGTTTGCCACAGCCGTTAACAGAAAGCCTGCGACAATCGCCATTGTAAAACCGTAGATCATCTCATGCGCATGCCAGGAAACCGGATCAAGCACAGACGAAAACGCTATAGGCAACCCTGCATAGAACCCACCCCAAAGTGATAGGCTCACAAGGCTGTAGAGCGCTCCAAGTGCAAAAAAAGGCCTAAATCCCCTTCCCAAAAAAGGGTGCTCAAAGAACGACACACCTGAAACGGCTCTTGACACGGAAAATCCCCCTTGACAAAATAGGAATTTTGTCCTAAAAATAACCTCAACAAAGCCCGACATGCAGCTTTTTTCAGGGGAACCGGCAGGCCGGTATCACTCCCCCGCTCGCATGCGGCCAAACCGGAGAGAACAATATGTTGTTGAAGATCGGATTTGGCAAGGCTCCCCAGCCTGCCTTTTTTCCAAACACGCTGATGATAGGGGAGCTCCCTGTCGAAATCAGCGTTCAGACTATCACTATAGGAGTATAAAAATATGGGTATAGAAATAGACTTAATGGCAAACGGCTCACCTGCGCAGAGCACTGACAATCTGGCAACTTCACGATCGGGCACCCCTGTGCGCCTGACCCCTGACGATATCGGCGATCGCGTACTGGCCAATGCGGCTTACCACTTCGCCGGGTTTGCCGGAGAGCAAATTACAGGAGATGGGAAATTTTTTGATCGCTCCGGACAGGATCACCACGCCCTCAGGGGGGCCGACCTTTCAGATGCGAACATGTTCGCCAACAGCGGCTATATCTCGACCGTTGATCCTGCGACAGGCGTAACAGACAGCACACTCCACATTCCCTCTCTTAATTTTGACTATGCGGGCGGAGAGAAGCTGATTCTGTGGTGGCTTGGTAAAACTACCGCCGAAGGCTCATCCGTTTCATGGATGGGAGACGGCGTCGGCGCCGCCTATAATGGAATCAGAATACGGGCCAACAGTAACCAAAGTGCGCAATTAGCCCTTTATAATAGCAGCACGCATCCGGGCGGCCTGTTTGGCGGATCGACAAGCGATATGCTCTTCGACGGGAACCTGCATAGCTTCGGCCTGTTTTTGGACGGTGAGAACAAAGAATACGGCTATTGGGTGGACGAAGCGTTCGACAGCGCGTTCGGTGCCGACTACCTGACCCTTGGAGCGGGCGCATCAGTCGACACGACAAACGCCAATACGTGGAATATCGGCACGGCCTACCCGGCTATTGCTTTGCCAACGGACGGAATTGCAACTCAGACCAGAGCTTTGCATATCTTACGTCTGCCCTCTGGTACATCCCAACCAAGCGTTGCGGCCATCACGACCCTATTTGAAAAGCTGCGCGCTCACCCAAGCAGTCTCATTTTAGGGAGAGCACTATAATGGCCACAAAAATCGTAGACTACCCGTTCTCATCAACATTCGCCGGTATAAACTCCCTGCAAGCCAACGGTACGGTGAACACGGGAAACAATCTCCCCAACGGCATATCCGGGCGGATAGAAATTGAAAACGGTGTGATGAAATCTACGCTGGATCAGAATGACGCCCTCTCCGCAGGCGGACACCGCTCGGAAATCACGTCTCCGCCGCAAACCGTTCCCGGTGAATATTGGTATAAATGGTCGCTGATGATCCCTGCACCGTGGAACTATGACAAAAATATGGTTCTGATGCAGATTCACGACACGCCAGACGGCGGAGACGGCGCACGTTTTCCGAATTTTGCCCTTGGAATCGAAAGCGGTTTTCTGGCAGCCTATGTCGGTGATGTCGATCCGCCTACGGAAGGCGGAGACACGCGCAGGATCGCACGCAAGCATGTTTCTTTTGATACATGGCACAACCTATGTCTCCATACGCTGTGGCGTACAGATGGTTTCGGTATGCTGGAGCTATTTATAGACCGGGAACCGATCTTCCGACGCACCAATGTCGGCACGGCTTATGACGATGCCATCGGCCCTTACTTCAAGCTTGGCGTTTATGATTTCTTTTCCAACGGTGATTACGGCACGAAAACGGCTTATTACAAGGACGCACAAATCTGGAGCGGAAGCGGAAGTTACGAAACCCTGCTGGGTGGTCCTCCGGCTGCAAAAGAGCGTCTTGTCTCGGCTGGCTGACACAGCGCATAAGAACAGGGTAGCCAGCCCCTCAATTTTAAGCTATTTAGAGGCCTGACTTCATTATGAACAAAGCATTATGACACAGTATAAATCAGACTTTCTGAACATTCTTACCGAGCGCGGTTTCATCCACCAATGCTCGGATTTTGAGGGGCTGGACGCCAAACTCGCCGAAGGGCCGCAAAGCGCCTATATCGGGTTTGACGCCACCGCGCAGAGCCTCCATGTCGGGAATTTGACCGGCATCATGATGCTTTACTGGTTCCAACAATGCGGCCATAAACCCATTACACTTATGGGCGGCGGTACGTCGAAAATCGGCGATCCCTCCTTTAAGGACGAACAGCGCAAGTTGCTCGATGACGCCACCATCGAAGAAAATATCAGGCATATTCAAGCAACCTGTTTCAAACAATTCCTGACCTACGGCGACGGACAGTCGGATGCGCTGATGGTCAACAATAATGACTGGCTGGACGGGTTGCATTATCTGTCCTTCCTGCGCGATTACGGGCGGCATTTCACCGTCAACCGGATGCTGTCCTTCGACTCCGTTAAAACCCGGCTGGAGCGTGAAAGCCCACTCTCCCTGCTTGAATTCAACTATATGGTTATGCAGGGCTATGATTTCGTAGAGCTGCACCGCCGCCATGGGACGATCCTGCAAATGGGCGGCTCCGACCAATGGGGCAATATCATTAACGGCGTGGATCTCGGTCACAAAACCGACCGGGCGCAGCTTTTCGCACTCACGGCGCCGCTCCTGACCACCCCGGACGGCAGGAAAATGGGCAAAACCGAAAATGGTGCGGTCTGGCTGAACGCGGATATGCTTTCCCCTTACGATTACTACCAGTACTGGCGCAATGTGGACGATGTCATGGTCGGCACGCTCCTCCGCCGCTTTACCGTACTACCTATGGATGAAGTGAAAAAGCTTGAAGCCCTTGAAGGGCAGGAGATCAACGAGGCCAAGAAAATCCTCGCCTTTGAAGCCACGAAAATGTGCCACGGGGAGCAAGCTGCAACCGAGGCCCAAAACACCGCGCAGAAAGTTTTTGAGCAAGGCGGCGTTGGGGACGACCTTCCCACAATCACCATTGAGGAAAGCCGCCTGCAAGCGGGAATCTCTGTCATCGACCTGTTCGTCGAAACCGGCCTGTGCAGCTCAAAAGGTGAAGCAGCGCGCCTTATCAAGGGCGGCGGTGCCCGCGTTAACGACGAAAAAATTAATGACAACGTTCAAATCAACTTTCCATTCCAAAATGATATTGGTTATGTAAAATTATCAGCCGGAAAGAAAAAACATGCGCTAGTGAAGGCGATTTAAAACATATTCCGCCGCACCGTCTTGACATATTTTTTATACATAGCTACGCTCCGGAAACTTTAAGGAAAAAGAGGCCGGATCGTGACCACAGAAAAAAATAACGCAGATTACTGGCAAAACTGGCTGGACACAAATATCTCCGATTATTTTTCCGGCAAAAGAATACGTTACACTTGGCGCGACGTTAAGGATGCCCACGACCCCAATGCCCCCTTGGCAAAAACCGTTGCCCAATACGCCACCTCACTTTCTCCGGACGAACAAACCGCTTTCAGAGCAGGCCTTGCGGAATGCGCAAAAAACCTGCCGATCCAGAAAGAAAACCAAAAATCTCTGGAATTTCTTTGCGATCTGTTTAACGCGTTAAATGATATAAACGCGCTAACATCCGGGTTTTTGAAGAAAATCACATTCGATCCGCCCCTTGGAAGGCTGAACAGCTGCGAACAAGACGAGCAGGAAAAAATTGCAGGAGACAACCTGTTTATCTCATCCTTGGGAGTAATGAGAAATTTATCCCGGCATGACCAAAATGGAGAAGTCGCAAAACTGGGACATAAGATGCTAGAGTCCCCCAATTTTCCTTCTTGGTCGACATATCTTCTCCTGCTCTCCATGACGCGGTCAAAGCCGGACAGCCTGTTCGAACACTGGAAAGCCGCCAGACCGCATCACGTCATCCATCTTGAGAACTGTAGAGAGAAAAACGTCAACACAGCCCCCTCCAAGTACGCCACATTGGGATCAGAACTCTTGCAAATTTTAACGCCTGAAATGATAGGTCAGTTTGAACATGATCTGAAAACGCTCCCCGATTATAATCCGAGAACAGACACGTTCCTCCCGAATATCCTATCCGCCTCTAACGAATAGTGGTTTTTACAAGCCGCTATCGAGCTTCAGCGCTTCCTCAACCAGAGTGGCCCAATACTCCACGCCCGTGGGAATGATCTCATCATTGAAATCATATTGCGGGGTATGCAGCCCACGATTATGGTTGCTTTCAGGGGTGTCCGGTTCGCCCTGCCCTATGATCACGTAGCAGCCCGGCTTTTGCATCAGCATCGCACCGAAATCCTCCGCCCCCATGGAGGGGTCCATATCCGTATCCACATTATGCTCACCGACAACCTTGCGGGCGACTTCAGCACAAAACGCTGTCGCCTCGGGCGTGTTGATCGTGGGATCGTAGCCTTCCGCATAACGGCACGTGACTTTCGCGCCGTAAGTCTGCGCGATGCCGGAGGCTACCTCCTCCACCCGTTTCCTAAGCATTTCGCGCACTTCCGGGTCGAAAGAGCGGATCGTACCGGAGAGCTTCGCTTCCTCCGCGATGACGTTAAACGCACCGGTCCCGGCATGAAAATTCGTGATACTGATCACCGCCGGATCAACCGGATTCGTCCCCCTGCTGATGATGGTTTGCAGGGCCACAACAATCTGCGCACCAATCACGACCGGGTCGATCGTACCGTGCGGCTTGGCCGCATGGCCGCCCTTGCCTAGAATCGTCATATCAAAGCGGTCAGCTGCCGCCATAATCGGCCCGGCACGCATAGCGATCGAACCGCGCGGAAGGTAGGGCCAGTTATGCGCCCCGTACACAGCCTCACACGGGAAACGCTCGAACAGCCCTTCCTCGATCATCCGCATCGCGCCGCAATCGCCTTCTTCGGCGGGCTGGAAAATCAGGTGAACCCGCCCGTCAAATCTGCGCGTCTCGCTTAAATATTTTGCCGCGCCCAGCAACATCGCCGTATGGCCGTCATGGCCGCAGCCATGCATTTTACCGGGATTTTTAGAGCGCCAATCCTTGTTATGCGCTTCTTCGATGCCCAGCGCATCCATATCTGCACGCAAGGCAATCGCTCGCCCGCTCGTATTTTTCTGCCCCTCAATCGTGGCCACCACGCCGGTCACGGCAATACCGCGCTCAAAGGGAATACCCCACTCCGTCAACTTCTCGCAAACGAGATTGCTGACGAACTCTTCCTCAAAGGATGTCTGCGGGTTTTCATGCATAGAGCGCCGGTAAGCAGCCAACTCATCTTTCATTGCAGCAATGGAATTACGTCTGGTCATGATGATCCTAAAAGGTTGTTTTGCGCGGATCGAAGGCGTCACGCACGGCCTCGCCGATAAAGGTGAGCAAAGATAACATAACCGCTAAGGAAAGAAAGGCCGAAATACCGAGCCACGGGGCCTGAAGGTTATTTTTCCCCTGGGCAAGCAACTCCCCCAGAGACGGTGAACCCGGTGGCAGGCCAAGCCCTAGAAAATCCAGTGAGGTCAAGGCCGTGATCGAACCGGTCAGGATAAAGGGCATGAAGGTAATCGTGGCGACCATCGCGTTGGGCAGAACATGCCGCCACATAATCACCGGGTTGGACACGCCCAGCGCATGCGCGGCCCTTACATAGTCAAAGTTTCGCGCCCTTAAGAACTCCGCCCGCACCACATCCACAAGCTGCATCCATGAAAAGAGCAGCAGGATCAGCAGGAGCGTCCAAAACCCGGGCACAAACATAGCGGAAAAGATAATCAGGATATAAAGCGAAGGCAGAGACGACCAAACCTCGATCACGCGTTGCGCCACCAGATCGAGCACACCGCCGTAATAGCCCTGCACCGCACCCGCCGCTACACCAATCACGGAACTGACCAGCGTCAGCAACAGGCCAAACACCACCGACAGCCGAAAGCCGTAAATCACCCGCGCAGCCACATCTCGCCCTTGGTCGTCGGTGCCGAAAATATTCTCCCGCGTCGGCGGAGAGGGTGCGGGCTGGCTCAGATCGTAATTGATCGTATCATAGGAAAAACGGATCGGCGGCCAGAGCATCCAGCCCTTTTCGTTGATAAGCTCGCTCACATACGGGTCGCGGTATTCGGCCTCTGTTTCGAAATCTCCGCCAAATACCGTTTCGGGATAGGCTTTGAACACCGGCATATAATAGGCATCCTCGAATTTCACAAGGATCGGCTTGTCATTGGCGATAAACTCCGCGCAGGCGCACACGGCCAGCAGAGCGAGGAAAATCCACAGCGACCAAAACCCGCGCCTGTTCGCCCGGAAATTATGAAGCCTGCGCCGCGTGAGAGGTGTAAGAGTGAGGCCCACACCGACAATCTCTGCTGCTGAAATAAGTTCAAGCATGAAAATTTTTCCCTCCCGTCATTGCGAGGAGGCCGTAAGGCTGACGCGGCAGTCCAGAGCCAAAAGCCACAATTCTGGATTGCTTCACCGCCATAGGCGGTTCGCAATGACGCCCTATGTTAACGGACAAGATCATCATATAAATCTCTCCATTTCGGATTTTGCCGTTCAATCAACGCCAGTTTCTTCTTCCGCGATCCGGCCTTTATCTGCTTTTCCCTTAGAATTGCAGCTTCCATTGTTCCATACAATTCATAATAGACAAGCGTTTTACAGTCATATTTCTTCGAAAACCCTTGATAAAAGCCTTCTTTGTGCTTTGCCGTCCTATCAATCAAATCAGATGTCACCCCGGTATAAAGCGTTCCGTTTCTCTGGTTTGTTACGATATAGACAGCAGGCTGCTTGATCTGGATTGCTTCGGCTGCGCCTCGCAATGACGACATGATCACGCCCCCCTCGCCTCAAAATCAATCCGCGGATCGACGAGGACATAGACCAGATCCCGCACCAGGGTCATCACGAGGTTAATCAGCGCGTAAAAATACAGCGTCCCTAGTACTACGGGATAGTCGCGGTTGATAATGCTTTCGAAGCCGAGAAGCCCCAGCCCGTCGAGGCTGAAGATCACCTCGATGAGAAGAGAGCCTGTGAAGAAAATATGCACGAAGGCCGCTGGAAATCCCGCGATCACGATCAGCATCGCGTTGCGGAACACATGGCCGTAGAGCACTTGCCGCTCGCCGAGGCCCTTGGCCCGCGCCGTCAGGACATATTGCTTGCCGATTTCGTCCAGAAAGGAGTTTTTGGTGAGCATCGTCAGGCCCGCAAAACCGCTAATAACCATCGCTGCGATCGGCAGGGTCATATGCCACATATAATCCAGCGCAAGCTGGACAAAATTCAGCTCCCGCCAATTATCGGAGACAAGCCCCTTGAGCGGGAACAGATCGAAATAGCGCCCGCCCGCAAACAGGACGATCAGCAAAATCGCGAACATAAAGGAGGGAATCGCATAACCGATGAAAACGGCGGCACTGGTCCACACATCAAAGGCCGAGCCGTCCCGTACGGCCTTTTTGATACCCAGCGGGATGGAGACGAGATAAATAATCAACATCGACCACAGCCCCAGCGAGATCGAAACCGGCATTTTCTCGATGACCAACTCCAGCACGCCGATATCGCGGTAATAGCTTTCACCAAGATCAAATCGCAGATAATTCTTCACCATGATGAAAAACCGCTCATAGGCAGGTTTATCGAATCCGTAAAGCGCCTCAAGCTCCTTGATAAACTCCGGGTCCAGCCCTTGCGCACCGCGATATTTGCTTGTCTGTCCGGTCGCCCCTTGGGCCATGGCGCCAGCTCCGGCGCCTGAATCGCCACCGCTGCCGCCACCAAAACGTGCCGTGGCCTCGCTGCCGTGGCCCTGAAGCTCCGCGATCATGCGCTCTACAGGGCCGCCGGGCACGAACTGTACGATGATAAAGCTGACCAGCATAATCCCGAACAAGGTCGGGATCATCAAAAGCAATCTGCGCGCAACGTAGGAAATCATAACCCCGTATTATAGAAGCAGAACGCTCTGACAAGAAAGATCAAATAAAATCTTACCCACGAAAGCAGGTCCTTCTTGAAAGAATCTCAAAACCGTAGCATGGTAGGCGCTGTAAAATAAAGGGTTGAACGCATGGCTAAAAAACTGATCGATAAAGTAGGCTCCGTCACGAAAAATCTGAACATCAGGCATGAAGAACGCCTGACCGATGATCTGTCCTGTGAGATGGGAACGGTTCTTGCCGTCGAGGTTCTGGAAGATAAATCCATCTATAACGAGCTGGAACTGCCATCCGGGCGCCTCTCAAAGCTCAAAAAAGGCGATACACTGGCTGTCGCGCTTGGCCAACGTATGGCGCTCAAAGGCTTTGTCGGGGAGTTGCCCAAAAGCCTTAAAACCGGAGATATCATCCATCTGCTGAATATGGGCGGCGTCGCTGGGGAATGTACATCGGCGAACACGAAGGAGGTCGGCGCGCCTTTACGCATTCGTGTGCTTGGTGGAATTGCGCGCAAAGGCAAGCTGCTTAATATCAATCAGGCAACGTTGTTCGAACCGCAAAGCAAGCTAAGATGCAACACCCCCCTTATTATTACGACCGGGACCGGCATGGATAGTGGAAAAACCACCGTAGCCTCGGAAGTTATCAAGACGCTCAATCGGATGGGCGTCAAGCTTGCGGGAACGAAGCTTACCGGTGTCGGCGCGCTGCGTGATATCTACAAAATGTCTGATTACGGGGTCCGAGAGGTTGTATCTTTCATCGATGCGGGGATTACCTCAACGGCAAATCTCGACGAAAAGCAACTGCTTAAGGTCACGAAAGGCGCCATTACCTATCTGAGCCGCAACGAGCCGGACGCCATCATGATCGAGTTCGGGGACGGCCTAATGGGCCGCTACGGCGTTGCCTCCATCCTGAAGGACAAAGAGATTCAAAAGCGTGTTCGCCTGCATATCGGCTGTGCAAACGATCCTGTCGGCGCGATCGGACTGGCGAAAGGATGCGCGGAAATCGGGCTGCCGATCGATGTTATCAGCGGCCCCGTCACAGACAATCAGGTCGGACAGGATATCGTCAAGCAGGCTCTTGAAAATGTTTTGCTTTATAACGCCTTTGCTCCAAATAATGAATGGCTGAACCTGATGCTTTCAAGATGGGCGGTCGATTATGCGGCTTGAGATCAAACACATTGCACCCCATAATGTCACCCCCACAGTCTGCAGAGCAGGCTTATACAGCGGGGATCCAGAAAAGACAGCAGCAAAGCTGCTGGCATATGGATCCCGTTCGTTGATGTTCGGCAGCTCTGCTGCCTCACCAACGGGATGACGTATCTGAAAGGCAGGATATGAGCAAGATTAGAGTATCAATCATCGGGATCACAGGGTACACAGGGCTGGAGCTTTTGCGGCTTCTGCTAGCGCATCCGGCTGTTGAAATCGCTCACCTGACCTCCCGGCAGCACGAAAATACGCAGATCGGCACGCTTTATCCGCATCTGGCCCATCTGGATCTAGCTATCACAAATACCTCCCCTGAAGAAGCCGCACGGGACAGCGATGTCGTCTTTCTTGCCCTGCCCCACAAGACAGCACAAGATGTCGTGGCCTCCCTCCATGGCAAAGTCAAGCTCATCGATCTATCCGCCGATTACAGGTTGGACGATGCGGAAATCTACGAAAAATATTACGGCATTCCGCATAACCATCCCACTTTGCTTCAAGAAGTCGTCTACGGCCTGCCGGAAACGGTCGGAAGAGCGCCTGTCACTGCGGCACAGAGCATTGCCAATCCGGGCTGCTTCTCCCTGCTGAGCCAGCTTTTGCTCTTCCCCTTCAAAGGGCGGATCAAGCGCGCAAATATCGTGGCCGTCACAGGCTCCAGCGGCGCGGGAAAATCTCCGGGCGAAGGCACGCACCACCCGGTCCGCAATCATAATATGAAGAGCTACAATATTAACGGGCACCGCCATATCCCGGAAATCATCCGCGCAGGCGATATAACGGCGGAACAGCTTAATTTCGTACCAACCTCAGGGCCATTTACGCGCGGCATCTTCGCCACAGCCTTTATCGAGCTTAAGGATGCGGAGGCGCGCCCCCCTGCTGAGACTGCACGGGCGGCCTACAAAGGCTCCCCCTTTATCCGGATCATGCCAAACGGAGAAGCCGTTGCGCTGGCGAATGTGACAGGCAGCAATTTCACGGATTTGAGTTTCCAGTCTGGAGCCGATACTATGATTATTGCGCAAGGCGTACTGGACAATCTGGTCAAAGGCGCCGCCGGAACCGCTATACAGAATATGAATTTAATGTTCGGCCTGCCTGAAACGGACGGCCTGCTGAACTTGAGCCCGCTTTACCCGTAAACCGCACGGACAACAGAGACGAACCATGCCAAAGAAAAAGAAGAACATCCCCGACTTTTTTATTAATGCCTTTTATGAAAGCAAATTCAGGGACAGCCTGTTTGTCGTCAAGGCTGGCGGAAAAATCATCGAGGACGAAGATTTCCTTGAAAACCTGCTCGTCGATATCCGTGAACTGACCATGCACGGGATCAATATTCTCCTTGTTTATGGCGGTGGACGGGCTATAGACGAAGAAGCAGCAAAACGCGGCGTCGAAATCAAAAAAACCGGCGGCAAACGGATCACGGATGCGGCGAATATGGAGATCGTTCGGCACGTTCTGGGCGGTGATTTATCCCTGAAAGTCTCCAGCGGGATTGCATGGGAGGATTTTGACGGTCTGGCGTTTAATGCCGTCCCCGCAAGCTGGATGGATGTCACCCTAGCCCCCAAGACACCGGAAGATCTTTACACCGGAAAAATCGAGCGCGTCCACGCACGTCCGATCAACCGTCTCTTCAAGTTCACAAATTTTGTCGCAACCTCCTGCCTTGCGGTCGCAAAGGACGGTACGGTCTGCAATATTAACGCAGATACCGTCGCCACACAGCTTGCGATCGGGGTACAGGCCAAAAAGCTGATTTTCCTGAGCGATGTCGATGGCGTTCAGATCAAGGGCAAAGTCGCCGATGTCATTACGGCGGAGCAAATCCCGACCTATATTAAGGACGGCACAGTCTCCGGCGGGATGCAGGTCAAGATGGAAAACTGCCTGAGCGCGCTTGAGGGCGGTGTCAAACGCATTCACCTGATTAACGGGCTGCGCAAGCATGCTCTGCACAAGGAAATTTTCGAGCCCGTCGGCCCCGGCACAATGGTCCTCAAGGCCTCCGAGCGCAAACATTACATGAACGAGGTCGAGATTCAAAAACTGATCGGGGTGAAAACATGACGCAACCTCCCCTTGTCATCTCGAACGCATGTGAGAGATCTTTACGATGAATGACTACTACGTATACATCCTGACAAACTACGAATTCAGAGACACAGGAGTAAAAACATGACGGATGAGGCGCAAAGGATTATCGATGACACGTTTGACGTGCTTGTCAAAACATATGCACCGCAGCCCGTTGTCATGGATCGCGGGCAAGGGTGCCGGGCGTGGGATACGGACGGGAAGGAATATCTCGATTTCGCCGCCGGGATCGCCGTAGCCTCGCTGGGGCACGCACACCCTGCCCTGCTGGAGACGATTAATACGCAGGCCGCCCGCCTGATGGCGTGTCAGGCCTCCTATGCGACGAAGGAAAAGCTTCAGGCTGCAAAAATTCTCGTCGAGCATAGCTGTTTCGATCTCGTGTATTTCTCGAACAGTGGAACAGAAGGCATTGAAACCGCTATAAAAATGGCGCGTAAATGGGCCTATGATCATAAAGGGCATGATTGCCATGAGATCATCGCCTTCCATAACAGCTTCCACGGGCGCTCCATGGGTGCGGCGAGCCTGACGGAAAAATGCCATAGCCAGCCTTATTTCGGTCCGTACCTGCCGGGTGTGCATTTTGCGACCTTCAACGATATCGACTCCGTTAGAGCCCTTGTCTCCGACAAAACCGCCGCGATCTTTATCGAGCCGGTTCAGGGCGAAGGCGGGCTGGCTGTTGCGGATCAGGCTTTCATGAATGATTTACGCGCCTTGTGCGACGAGCGCAGGATCGCGCTCGTTTTCGATGAAATCCAGTGCGGGATGGGCCGCCTCGGCACGTTTTTTGCGTATGAAAACTGGGGTGTGGAGCCGGATATCGTCTGCCTTGCCAAGGGGATCGGCTCCGGTTTCCCGGTCGGAGCAGTCGTTGCGAAGGGCGAATTCGGCGCGGTCCTCGTACCGGGTACGCACGGCACAACCTATGGCGGAAACCCGCTGGCCTGCGCGGTGGCCGCAACTGTGATGAAGGAATTGCTGGCCCCCGGCTTTTTAGAGAATGTGCGAGCGACAAGCGCGCTCTTCTTCGAAGGGCTGGAAGACCTCAAACGCAAAACCAACAAAATCACCGCTATCAAGGGGATGGGCCTGATGGTTGGGTTGGATACCGGCGTTGAAATCAAGGCACTCCTGCGCGGCCTCCAGGATAATGGGCTCATGGCGACACAGGCCGGCAAAGCAACACTCCGCCTGACTCCGCCCCTCATCGCCGGTAAGGCGGAGATTGAAGATGCGCTGGAGATTATTGGGAAAACACTGGCCGAAACGGAATAGAGAAAAGGATTTAAACCGCAGAGGCGCAGAGAACGCAGAGCTTCATCACAAAAGACAAGCGCCGCAGGCAAAAAATCAGATATTTCTCAGCCTGCAATTATTTTGATTATTGCAGCTTCGCTGCGGTTT
>JAGRKA010000031.1 GCA_020442475.1 Alphaproteobacteria bacterium
TGAAGGTCTGCGCTTCGCGATCCGCGAAGGTGGCCGCACCGTCGGCGCAGGCGTCGTTACCAAGATTGTTGAGTAGGCTAGGGCGAGCGTAAGAAAAGGATCTTTGAAAATGGATGCGCAAACAATACGGATTACCCTGAAGGCTTTCGATCACCGTATCCTCGATACGGCTAGTGCGGAAATTTTGAATACCGCGCGCCGTACGGGTGCAGGTGTTCGCGGGCCGGTGCCGTTGCCGAACAAGATCAAGAAATTTTCTGTGATCCGTTCGCCGCATATCGACAAAGGCTCTCAGGAGCAGTTCGAAATGCGGACGCACAAACGGCTTTTGGATGTCGTCGAACCGACGCCGCAAACGATTGATGCTTTGATGAAGCTTGATCTGCCGGCTGGTGTGGATGTCGAGATCAAAATCGGGCAGGTGCAAGCGGCCTAACGGCTTTGCAAATATGATAATTCGGACGTATGTCCGGATCCTACGGTGCGGATGACGCACCCTCTGGAAAGGGAAGAAAAGAAATGAGAACAGGATTGATCGCACGCAAGGAGGGCATGACTCGCGTTTTTGACGAAGACGGGCGCCATGTTCCTGTGACCGTTCTGAAAGTTGATGAGTGTCAGGTCGTTGGCGTACGCAGCGAGGACAAGGATGGCTATGTTGCCGTACAGCTCGGTGCGGGTAAGGCCAAGGTTAAGCGGACTTCGAAAGCCAATCGCGGGCATTTTGCCAAGGCGAAGGTCGAGCCAAAGAAGAAAATGGCTGAATTTCGTGTTTCGAACGAGAATGTGTTGGCTGTTGGCGCAGAGCTGGGTGCAAACCATTTTATCCCCGGCCAGTATGTCGATGTCACGGGCACCTCGATCGGGAAAGGCTTCGCCGGGGGTATGAAACGCCATAATTTCGGTGGTCTTCGCGCATCTCACGGTGTATCGGTTTCTCACCGCTCTCACGGTTCTGTCGGTCAATGTCAGGAACCGGGCCGCGTCTTTAAAGGCAAGAAAATGGCTGGGCAGATGGGGAATGAGCGCGTGACGACGCAAAACCTCAAGATCGTAGCCATTGATGAAGAAGATGGTCTGATTCTGGTGAAGGGTGCTGTTCCCGGTGCTAATCAGGGTTGGGTTTTGATCAGCGACGCCGTTAAGAAAGCGTTGCCGGAAGGTGTGCCTCTGCCGGCTGGCCTGAAAGAGGCTGCTGCGAAAGCAAAAGCGAAAGATGAGACTGCCGAAGCTGACAATGCTGATCAGGCTCAAGAAGAGAAGAAGGAAGACTGATCATGAAAGTCGCCGTAAAAACGATTGAAAACAAGGCTGCCGGCGAAATTACGCTGGACAAGGATGTCTTCGGCGTGGATGTGCGTCGGGATCTTCTGCACGCCATGGTGAATTACCAGTTGGCTAGCCGTCGTGCGGGTACGCATAAGGCCAAGCAACGCGACGAAGTTTCCGGCACCGGGAAAAAGCCCTGGCGTCAGAAGGGGACGGGCCGTGCGCGTGCGGGCGACCTCAAGCGGAACATTGACCGTGGTGGCGGTGTGGTTTTCGGGCCTGTGCCGCGCTCCCACGCGATCGAGATGCCGAAAAAGGCGCGTAAACTGGCGCTGAAAACAGCCCTGTCTGCGAAAGCGGCTGAAGGTAAGCTGATTATTCTGGATGAGGCAAAAGCCAAGGATCATAAAACGAAGCCTATGGCAGCGGCTCTTGGGAAATTTGGTTTCCAATCGGCACTAATCGTTGGCGGGCAGGAGATCGATACGAACTTCGCACGGGCGACGGCGAATATCCCGCTTGTGGATGTCCTGCCGTCTCAGGGCGCGAACGTTTATGATATTCTGCGCCGTGATGTGCTGATATTGACGAAAGAGGCCGTAAACGACCTCACGGAAAAGCTGAAAGGTTAAGATGATGGCGAAGGCAAAAAAGCAAGAAGCAACGGAAGCCGATTACAACACGATCATTGCGCCCCATATCACGGAAAAAGCTACGCTTGGTTCCGAGCATGGGCAGGTTACGTTCCGTGTTGCAAAGAATGCAACGAAGCCTCAGATTAAGCAGGCTGTTGAATCTTTGTTCGACGTGAAGGTCAAGGCTGTGAACACGATCGTGCAAAAAGGCAAAACTAAGCGTTTTAAGGGAATCGAAGCACGCCGCTCCGATTTCAAGAAAGCGATCGTAACGCTGGAAGATGGTGAAACGATTGATGTGGGTGCCGGGGTATAAGAGGCATCGCACTTTGAACTATGGTGGTCCGCCGATAAGGGATAGATAAAAAGGAAGATAAAAATGGCATTGAAAAAATTCAAACCAAGATCGCCGGGGCAGCGTCAGCTGGTCCAGATCGACCGGAAGGACCTTTATAAGGGCAAGCCGGAAAAATCTTTGACAGAAGGTCTGAAAAAGACCGGTGGGCGGAATAACTATGGCCGCATCACGTCTCGTCATATCGGGGGCGGGCATAAGCGCCGTTACCGTTTGATCGACTGGCGCCGCGATAAATGGGATGTTGAGGGCACGGTTGAGCGTCTGGAATACGATCCGAACCGTACGGCTTTTATCGCGCTGATCAGCTACGCCGATGGTGAAAAGCGCTACATTATCGCGCCGCAGCGTCTGAATGTAGGCGACAAGGTGATCGCCGCGCAAAAGGCTGACGTGAAGCCGGGTAACGCAATGCCGCTCAAGAGTATGCCGGTTGGGACGATCATCCACAATATTGAGATGAAGCCGGGTAAGGGCGCACAGATGGTTCGCTCTGCCGGGACGTTCGCGCAGCTTGTTGGCCGTGATCAGGGTTATGCACAGGTCAAGCTGGCTTCGGGCGAACTTCGGGTCGTGCGCGGGGAATGCATAGCGACTGTTGGCGCTGTTTCAAACCCTGACCACATGAACACGAATATGGGTAAGGCTGGTCGTAACCGCTGGAAAGGCCGCAGGCCTCATGTTCGCGGTGTTGTGATGAACCCGGTCGATCACCCACTCGGTGGTGGTGAGGGCAGAACTTCGGGCGGGCGTCATCCATGTACCCCTTGGGGTAAGCCGACAAAGGGCTACCGGACCCGTAAGAATAAGGCAACGGATAAATATATCATCCGCAGGAGGAAGAAATAATGGCACGTAGTGTTTGGAAAGGCCCTTTTGTTGAAAAAAGCCTTTTAAAAAAGGTTGAAGAAGCACGGGCAGGCGGTAAGAATACGGTGATCAAGACGTGGTCACGCCGCTCCACGATTTTGCCGAATTTTGTCGGACTGACATTCGGCGTTCACAATGGCCGGAAATTTATCCCGGTTCTCGTGAGCGACCAGATGATCGGCCACAAGCTGGGTGAATTTGCGCCGACCCGGACCTATCATGGTCACGGTGCGGACAAGAAAGCGAAAAGAGGCTAGTTATGGGACAGGACGCAAATCCAAAACGGACCAAAGAAAACGAGGCGATGGCTTTTGCGAAATATATTCGCACTTCGCCTCAGAAGCTCAATCTGCTGGCGCAGTCTATCCGCGGTAAAAGTGCCGGGCGTGCGCTCGTCGATCTCGAATTTTCGAAGCGCCGCGTAGCACAGCATGTGCGGACGTTGCTGCAATCGGCGATCGCGAATGCCGAGAATAATCACGGGCTGGACGTGGATCGTCTGGTCGTGGCCGAAGCAAGCGTCGGCAAGAGCGTGACGATGAAGCGTTTCCGGGCGCGTGCCCGCGGGCGCGGTGCGCGGATCGAGAAGAAATTTTCCAACATGACGATTGTCGTCCGGGAAGCCGAAGAAGCATAAAGGGAGCTTTGTAAAAGATGGGACAAAAGGTCAATCCAATTGGTTTGCGCGTCGGGATCAACCGGACATGGGATTCGCGCTGGTATGCGGGTCGCGATTATGCGCAGAAGCTCGTTGAGGATTTGAAGCTGCGCGAATATGTGCAAGAGCGCCTCAAGCCTGCCGGAATCTCGAAAGTGATTATCGAGCGTGCGGCGAAAAATACGAAAGTCACGGTTCATACGGCACGCCCCGGTGTTATTATCGG
The DNA here is from genome assembly GCA_020442475.1 of Alphaproteobacteria bacterium. Lineage (GTDB taxonomy): Bacteria > Pseudomonadota > Alphaproteobacteria > Micavibrionales > Micavibrionaceae > JAGRKA01. The sequence goes on from JAGRKA010000031.1 coordinate 4,014, forward strand.
GAAAAAGGGCGCGGATATCGAAAAGCTCCGCTCTGAACTGGCGGCTCGTGCTGGCGGGGACGTATCCCTGAATATCGTTGAGGTGCGTAAGCCCGAGCTGGATGCACAATTGGTAGCTGAAGGCGTTGCTCAACAGCTTGAGCGTCGTGTATCCTTCCGCCGGGCCATGAAACGCGCGGTTCAAAGCGCGATGCGTCTGGGCGCTCTGGGGATCCGGATTAACGTTTCGGGACGTTTGGGGGGGGCGGATATCGCCCGGACCGAATGGTACCGTGAAGGCCGTGTGCCGCTTCATACGTTGCGGGCTGATGTGGATTACGGTACTTCCGAAGCGCTGACGACCTACGGGATTATCGGCGTCAAGATATGGCTCTATAAGGGTGATATCATGGAGCATGACCCGATGGGCCACGATAAACGCCTTCACAGCACGCAGGGCGGCATGCCCCGCGGCGGAGAGCGTTAAAATACCGGGAGAGCCGGATATTTAAATTTCTTTCGATTTCGACACCCCGCCCCAAAAGGCGGGGTTTTTGTTGACGTAATATTTTTGTGGTGATATGTGTGTTTTCCTTAACTTAAAAAAAAGGGGGTGGCATGACCACGATCATAGGTCTTTATACCGACGAACAGAGCCAAGAGTTCATGAGCCGTCTCTATCCTATTCACACTTTGTTTGTAAAATGCGCGCGCCTTTCTACCCGCGATCACCTCACTGTTGATTTAGCGCCATTTACGTATGAAGGTGACAGTTTGCAGGCCACCGGGTTTGATACATCAAGGGCTTTCGGGAAAATTTGGAGCACGGACGTAAAACCCGAAAAAGAAAAAAATCGGGATGAGGCGTGCCCTGACCCGTTGGCGGGTGGAGCGGAGATTAATGCAGAAAAAGGCGAATTATCAATTGTCTTTCTGAGGCAATCGAATCGGGAGGGTATAACGAATTTGACTTGCGATGGTGGCGCTTTAATAAGAAAAATTGCCTTTAGCGAGAAGCATGAGCCGCTGTTAGATGAGGATGGCCGTGTGCTCGCGCAGCATCTCGGCTTTGTACCCCAGGGTAAAACCGGGGTTTTGATGATGGGCCATCTGGCTCAAATGATGGGCCAAGGGGATCCTTATTTTGAAGTGAAATAGCTAATGGCCATTTCCTTCGATTTTTTGAAGTTTTTTCGATTATTCGCTTGTAACTCTGTTCCGGATAGCGTATAAAGCGCTCGGATTATCTATCAGGCACTATTGAAAGTGCAGCATATGGGAACTCTCTTTTTGTAAAGAAAAGTCCATGTGGTTGGTTTTTTATTGATTGGTAACAGGACAAGAAAATGCTGAGCCCAAAGAAATTTAAACACCGTAAGCAGCATAAAGGCCGTATCCATGGCAATGCGAAAGGTGGTTCGCAGTTAGCTTACGGTGCTTACGGTCTGAAGGCCCAGAGCCCGGACCGTGTGACGGCCCGCCAGATTGAAGCGGCCCGCCGTGCGATTACGCGCCACATTAAACGTCAGGGAAAAGTCTGGATTCGGATTTTCCCGGATGTGCCTGTGACCTCCAAGCCTTTGGAAGTGCGTCAAGGTAAGGGTAAAGGCTCTCCGGAATATTGGGCCTGCCGTGTGAAGCCGGGTCGGATCATGTTTGAACTGGACGGTGTGCCGCAGGACGTTGCGCGGGAAGCGCTGGCGCTGGCTGCTATGAAGCTGCCGGTAAGAACGAAATTCGTAAGCCGTATTGGTGCCGGGGAGGCCGCGTAGATCATGAACGCTGAAGATTTGAAAACGAAAACCGAAGATGAGCTGAAAAAGCTACTTTTGGATACGCGTAAGGAGCAGATGAATCTGCGCTTTCAGCGCTCCGGCGGTCAGCTGGAAAATACGGCCCAGATCCGTAAAGTGCGCCGCTCTATTGCGCGGATCAAAACGTTTCTGAGCGCAACAAAGGCTGCGCCCGCAAGTAAGGCGGAAGCGGCGAAACCTGCGAAGGCAAAAAAGCCGGCAGCAAAAAAATCCGGCACGAAAGCCGCTTAAGGATAAGGAGTTAGGATATGCCCCGCCGTGTACTTGAAGGTGATGTTGTCAGCAACAAGACAGACAAGACGATAACGGTTCTTGTCGAACGTCGCTACCGTCACCCGGTTTATAAGAAATATATTAAGACATCGGACAAATATGCCGCACATGATGAGAGCAACGCGTGCCAGATTGGTGACCGCGTTCAGATTATCGAGTGCCGCCCGATTTCTAAAACGAAGCGTTGGACGCTTTTGACGGATGGTGCCGGAGCAGCTGTTGCGGATATTTCTGCGCCGAAGGCTGCTGCTGAGGCGAAGCCAAAGAAGACGGCTGCGGCCAAAGCGCCTGCTAAAAAGACAACTGCCAAGAAGAAGGATGCTTAAGTCATGATTCAGATGCAATCCCGTATGGATGTAGCTGATAATAGCGGTGCCCGCGAAGTGCAATGCATCAAGGTGTTGGGCGGCTCGAAGCGCAGAACTGCGAATATCGGCGATATCGTTATCGTATCCGTGAAGGAAGCTATTCCGCGCGGCCGCGTGAAAAAGGGCGGTATTCACCGTGCTGTGATCGTCCGGACCCGCAAGGGAATTGGTCGTCAGTACGGCGAACATATCAGCTTCGACACGAATGCGTGCGTTCTGATCAATAACAACAATGAGCCGCTTGGTACGCGGATTTTCGGGCCTGTAACCCGTGAGCTCCGTGCTAAACAGTTCATGAAAATCATTTCATTGGCCTCGGAGGTGCTCTAATGGCTCAGGCGAAGCTGAAAATTAAAAAGGGCGATCAGGTTGTCGTTCTGACCGGTAAGGATAAAGGCGCTAAGGGTGAAGTCCTGCGTGTGATTCCTGAGGAAAGCCGTGTTGTTGTTCAGGGGGTTAACCTTGTCACAAAACACAAGAAGCCGACGCAGTTTGCGCCCGGCGGGATCGATAAGATCGAGTTGCCGTTGCATGTGTCGAATGTGGCGTTGGCCGACCCGAAAAGCGGGAAGCCGACTCGCGTAGGGTATAAAACTTTGAAGGATGGCAAAAAGGTCCGTGTGGCCAAAGCCTCCGGCGAAACGATTGGATAAGCGAGAAAGATCATGAAACCGCGTTATCAGGAAATTTATGAAGGCGAAATCATCAAGGCCATGCAGGAGAAGTTCGGCTATAAGAATAGCCATGAAATTCCCCGTCTGACCAAGATCGTCATCAATATGGGTGTCGGCGAAGCCACACAGGACCGTAAGCATATGGAGAATGCTGCAAACGATATGGCACTGATCACCGGTCAGAAGCCTGTCGTGACGAAGGCACGCAAATCCAACGCCTCTTTCAAAATTCGTGAAGGACAGGCGATCGGCTGTAAGGTCACGCTACGTCGTCAGCGCATGTATGAGTTTCTGGATCGTCTGGTGACGATCGCCCTGCCGCGTGTGCGCGACTTCCGGGGTATCAGTGACAAGAGCTTTGACGGACGCGGAAATTACGCCGTTGGTTTGAAAGAGCATATCGTGTTTCCTGAAATCAACTATGACAAGGTTGATACGATCCGCGGTATGGATATTGTGATTTGTACGAGTGCAAAAAATGACGACGAGGCTCGCGAGCTTCTCCGCTGTTTCAACCTGCCTTTCAAACAATAAGGGAAAAGGACACGCATAATGGCAAAAGTTTCTATGGTTCAGCGCAACGATAAACGCCGCCGCATGGTGAAAAGCTATGCGAATAAGCGTGCCAAGCTGAAGGCCATCATTCAGGACCGGAGCGTTTCTCCGGAAGAGCGTTTTCAGGCTACTCTGCAACTTGCAGAATTGCCGCGTAACTCTTCCAAGACGCGTGTGCGCAATCGTTGCGCACTTTCGGGTCGCCCACGCGGTTATTACCGTAAACTGAATCTCTCCCGCATTGCATTGCGGGACCTGGCATCTCGCGGTGAGTTGCCGGGCGTTGTGAAGTCAAGCTGGTAGGAGACGCAAAGCCATGTCAATGAGCGATCCCCTTGGTGATATGCTGAGCCGTATTCGCAACGGTCAGATGGCGAATAAATCGACGATCGAATCGCCTTTCTCGAAGCTGCGCGAGAGCGTATGCGCCGTTTTGAAAGACGAAGGTTTTATCCGCGATTTCAAAATCGAAGATGCGGGTAATAATAAGAAGATCATGAAGATCATGCTGAAATATGCGGAAGGCCGCGGTGTTATCCGCCAGATTGACCGTGTATCGAAGCCGGGCCGCCGCGTTTATGCCGGTGTTAACGATATGCCGCGCTTTTTCAGCGGGTTGGGTATTCTGGTCGTTTCAACGCCGCAGGGTGTGATGCCTGATTATAAGGCACGCGCAGCCAATGTCGGTGGCGAAATTCTGTGCCAGGTCTTTTAGGAGCAATTTCGAGATGTCACGTATTGGAAAAAATCCGGTTGTCATCCCTGAGGGCGTCGAGCTGACCCTGAACGGGCAGGACATTAAAGCCAAGGGCAAGCTCGGTGAGCTGGCACTGCGTATTCATGACGAAGTGGCCGTTTCCATTGAGGAAATCGCCAATGATGACGGTAAAACGTCCAAAATCGTTAAGCTGTCGCCCCGTTCGAACAGCCGGTTGGCAAAGCAAATCTGGCCGACGATGCGCACGCTCGTTGACAATGTGGTTACAGGTGTTTCAAAAGGCTATACGAAAAAGCTGGAGATTAAAGGGGTCGGTTACCGCGCGAACCTTCAGGGCCGCACACTGGTTCTCTCCTTGGGTTTCTCGCATGAAGTCAGATACGATATGCCCGAAGGGATCGATATCAAGGTCGAGAAACAGACCGAGTTGGAGGTAACCGGGATCGACAAGCAACAAGTCGGGCAGGTTGCCGCAAATATCCGCGCATACCGTCCGCCGGAGCCTTACAAAGGTAAGGGTATCCGCTATGCAGACGAATATGTGTTGCGTAAGGAAGGGAAGAAGAAATAATGGCTAAGGCATTGACATCGGCGCAGCGCCGGGTTTTCCGGACGCGCAATAAGATCCGCAGAATTAATATCGACAGGGTTTCAACGCGTGAAACGCGTGCGCGCCTCTCTGTTTTTCGCTCCGGGAAGCAGATTTACGCGCAAGTGATCGACGATTTGAGTGGCAAGACGCTTGCGGCAGCTTCAACGCTGGAGTCTGAGTTGAAAGAAAAACTCAAGACCGGCGCAGATACGAAGGCAGCTTCCGAGGTCGGTAAGCTTGTCGCCGAGCGCGCGAAGAAGGCGGGGGTCGAGAAGGTCGTATTTGATCGTGGCCGCTATATTTACCACGGGCGTGTGAAGGCTTTGGCCGATGGCGCACGTGAAGGCGGGCTCGTATTTTAGGGCACGAAAAATCAGAAAACGGATTTAAAAGAGGACGATAAAGATGGCTCGTGGAGCACAGGAACAACAGCAGCATGACAGGGATGAACCGGAACTTTTGGAGCGTCTGGTTGGAATTAACCGTGTCGCCAAGGTCGTAAAAGGGGGGCGCCGTTTCGGTTTTGCCGCTTTGGTCGTTGTCGGTGACGGTAAAGGCCGTGTCGGTTACGGGAACGGTAAGGCCAAGGAAGTGCCTGAGGCGATCCGGAAAGCGACGGAACAGGCCAAGCGCGGCATGATCCGTGTACCGCTGCGCGAGGGCCGTACGATCCACCATGACGTAAAAGGTCGTCACGGGGCAGGCCGCGTATTCCTGCGCTCTGCACCGCAAGGGACCGGGATCATTGCCGGTGGTCCGATGCGCGCCGTGTTTGAAGCTCTGGGTATTCAGGACATTGTGGCCAAGGCTATCGGTTCGAATAACCCGTATTCCATGGTGAACGCAACATTTGATGCACTTAAAGGCATGGAAAGCCCCCGTCATGTGGCGGCTCGGCGTAACAAAAAGGTTAGTGAAATCGTTTCAGGCCGTGAAACCGGTCGTGATGATACTGCGGCTGAATCTGCTGAAGAATAGGGATAAGAGCGATGGCTGAAGAGACAAAAGACACGAAAAAGGCAAGCAAGCCTGCGGCCAAAAGTGCGGCAGCTCCTAAAAAGGCTCCGGCAAAGAAGGCTGAGAGCGCTCCTGCGGCAGCGAAAAAACCTGAAGCTGCGAAAAAACCTGCACCTGCGAAAGCTGAAAAGAAGGCTAAGGCAGCCGGGAAAACGGTTACGATTACGCAAATCGGTTCTCCTATTGGGCGGCAGGCTTACCAGCGTTCAACACTGGTTGGGCTGGGGCTGAATAAAATGCACAAGACGAACACGCTGGAAGATACGCCTGCTGTACGCGGTATGATCCGTAAGGTTGGGCATCTTGTAAAAGTTGAGGATGCGGCTTAAGCAGGCCGATAAAAAACAAGTTCGAAGGGCTTGAGAGATGAAACTGAATGAATTGAAGCCGAATAAAGGCGCAAAAAAGGACAAGACGATCGTCGGACGCGGGATCGGCTCCGGTAAGGGTAAAACTTCCGGTTCCGGTCAGAAGGGACAAAAATCCCGGGCCGGTGTCGCGATTAACGGATTCGAAGGCGGTCAAATGCCGATTTACCGCCGAATGCCGAAAATCGGTTTTGGCAATGTTGCATTCGCGACCAATCTGGCTGAACTGTCTATCGGAAGGTTGCAGGCTGCGATTGATGCCGGGAAACTGGATGCCAAGAAAGCGCTTGATGAAGACGCTCTTGTTGCAGCCGGTGTCGTGCGTCGTAAAAAAGACGGCATTAAATTGTTGGCGACCGGGACGCTGAAAGCCAAGCTGGACCTGAAAGTCACGAAAGCTTCGAAAGCAGCTCAGGAAGCTGTTGAGAAGGCCGGTGGTAAAATCGAATTCATAGAGAAAATAGTTGCGCCTGTCGAACGGAAGAAGCCAATCGCTTAAGAGGTCTGTATTTTCGGGCTTTACCGGATGGATTTAGACAAAACCCCGCGGGATCTTGCGGGGTTTTTTTATGGGATAATTGTTGCTCCAGACATCCAGAGGCTACCTATAGGGGGATAGCTTACGAGAAGTATGTGGCTTTGATCTGTGGATTTTGTTCTTCGATTGTCCGGACTTTGTGAAGAGGCAGCGCCATGAATCCTGTGGAGAGCGCGTCTGCAAGAGCGGCGCTTTCGGCGACGACCGAGACGCTGTTATGCGCCTGTGCAAAGCGTCCGCTTTGTGGTACATAGATGTGGTTGCGGCCCGTATCCGGGCTGCGGGCTGCGGACGTTGCGAGCGCGAGCCCTGCGCTCAGGGGGGCCGGGCGGTCTGTGTCCGGCAAAGCTAAAAACCATGGCCGTCCGTCCGGATGCATGCCGATCGCGCGTTTTTCACCCAGTTCGACCAGTGCGCTCACAAGCCCTTCACGGTCCAGAAGGGCTGTAATCCGGTCCGTGATATAACCTTGCCCGATCCCGTTCAGCGTCACTCCCATGCCGGGCCGGGTGAAACGAATGGCAGCAGGGCTTATATCCAGCTTATCCATGCCGACCAGATCAAGCGCTCCCTGTTTTTCGAGAGGCCTAACCGTTACGTCGAACGCGCCTTCTGTGATCGTGTGGCAAAGCCGGGCTTGCTGGAGAATCGTGTACATATCCGGCGAGGGCGAGGCTAACAGGCCGTCTGCGTTTAGCCGGGAAAGCTCGGAGCGTGAATCGTAGAGCGTAAAAATATTTTCCAGCCGTTTGATTTCCCGGACGCACAGGCTGAACAGTCTTTGAGCCTGTGCCGTATCAGGATGCGCGATCGTCAGTTCGACCTGTGCTCCCAGTAAAATACCGTGCCAGCGGTGCAACGGCGCGGCGGCCAGAACGCGGCTCCACGGCATGGCCGTAAAAACGCCCGCAGCGGCGCAAACGGACAAAAAGCGGCGGCGTGGGGGTGAGATCATAGCTTTCGAGCCGTTCTCTTTCATGCTTTTCTTTTCGGTGGGCGCCGCCTCCACCAGTTATAGAGGCCGGATGCGCTCAAAAACAGGATGGCCAGAGCCGCCAGATCGGAGACGATCCGGCCCGGCAGACCGATGATCGCGCCCGTATGGATATCCAGAAGAATTTTCTCAAGCGTAATCCCGCTGCCTCGGTACTGTTCGGCCATTTCCGGCGGCATGTCTTTGGGCAAATCCATATTATAAAAGGCCAGAATCCAGTCCTGATCGAGATAAACGGTATGCAGGCCAAAGCTGCGCGCGTGGTTGAGCAAAAAGCCGGTAACGGCCAGAATAATGAGAAAGAGCGCGGCAGCCAGCCCTGCGCGCCTGTGCCAGCGCAAGCGGAATATTTTAAGGATGTCCATCATGGCGTACTCCCATCTTGTACCACAGCGCTATGAAGAAGCAGCGCCAGAGCGCTCATCCGTTTAAGTGCGTCGACGGATAAGGTCGCACCCGATATCCCGTCAATGGGCTGGTCCAGTTTTCGCTCCCGCTTTAGTCCTGCGCCTTCAAATTGGCGTGTGAAAAAATCATGCCGGACTTCCCACCCGTGGCTTTCCCGGTAGATCAGGACTTTAACCCGTTCAAGGCGCCCGTCCGACCCAACAAGAAAGCCTGCCGTGATCGGTTCGAATTTTCCGATATCTTCAAGAATCCAGACTGTGCGCCCGCCGTCTTTCCAGTAAGGGAATGGCCCGGGCTTGTAGTGGCTGCCCATGATTTTGGATATTTTAGGGATAAGGGTCTCATCCGGTTTAAGCACCAAGGAAAACATGGAAGAGGGGGCGGGGAAACTTTCCGCGATAAAAGCCTCCGGGGTTTGATAAACGTCTTCAGCCGGTGCGGGACCGGCTGAACACAAAAATATCAGGATAAAAAGACCGTATGCCAGTCTCATAAGCGTCCTTTTTAAAACTGCCAGCCGACACCCAGATTCAAGACTTCATCATCTTCGCTATCGGTCGGTCCGTCAATAAAGGCCATATCGGCTTTCAGAACCACGTTTTTAATCGGCCAGTAATTCAGACCGACATCCGTTTGCTCAAATTCCGTCGGAGAGTTGCTTGCGCCCGCGTTATTGTCCCATTCATTATAGCGGGCAAAAACGCCGAGTTCACCCTCGCCATCATAGCCGAACGGTACGTCGAAACGGTAGGACGGCTCGACATACCAGCCATATTGCTCGTCGCGGCCTGTCGATTTCGGGGCACTGCCGTCCAGATCCCAGCGAGCATACAAAGCGCGCATACCCCATCCGCCTTTACGCAGATCAGCATGGGCTTCAAGCAGCGTTGCATCCACATTCGAATCGTCGCCGGAGTTTTGGCTGACATCCTTTTGGTATTGTGCAGTCGCACCTAGCTCGACACCCGGATAGCCCGTCCATTTCAGACGGCCTGTAAAGGCCGGGTCCGTCGCTTCCGCTTCAGAGGTTTTTTGACGACCATTCCGGATTTTGTAGGCATTGCTGCCGGTTGTTGGTGTTTTAAGCCCGGAATGGGCCGCGATGTCATAGCTTAGGCCGGATTGTCCGAGGTTGCCGGACAGTGCCGCGCCGCCTTCCCACCATGTCGAAGGTACGATATTGCTCTCAACCGGGTTGCGCTCAACTCCGAAGAATGTCGGCGGCTCATGCTTTTCGTTCAGGATACCGACCGGAACAAGGAAAACCCCGGCTTTAGCGCGGTGGGCATCATCTTCGGTCAGATCAAATTCGACATAGGCCTGCTCGACTTCAACTTCACCCGCTTCGCCGTCTCCGGCCAAAGCATGCTCGATTTCGATTTCCGAATGCAGGCGAATATCCTCATTAAACTCGTGATTTAGATTGACGACGAATCGGTGCAGATCAAGCGTGTCTTTACTCCCGCCGCTATAATGCAGCTCCCCGTAACCGCCGATGCTCGTTTTATTCCACCAGCCGTTCCCGGCACCGTTGCCCCCAGCGGCAGGTTCGATATTGGCAACAGTTTTTTGTGCGGTTTCAGCAACCTTGGCTGTTTCCTCAACCTTCGTTTCCGTCCGGGCGATTTTCTGGTCGTGCGTTTGGATCTGGCTTTGGAGAGCCTCGATCTGCTTTTGTTGCATCTGAATCATTTGCCACATCTCCTCGCGGGAGGGGAGTTGGTCCGAGGCTGCCAGAGCCGGCGCGGTAGAGGCCAGAATCCCAAGGGTGCAGGCCGATAAAAGCAAAGAGGTCTTCATGAAGGTCGTATCCTTGTGTTTGTGCTTATTTCATCAAAAAGCCCTTGAGGAATGATAATCATTCTTAACTCGGAGGCTGATCAGTTTGACTACACGTGTGCCGGAAATGAGTCAATCCAGAAAATGATAATAATTCTTATTTACATTTTTGTTGCGCTTCTCGTATAAAGCGCTATGTTCATATCATATGAATGAGACTTATTCGCACCTTGAGGAGAGACGATAAAATGAAGACAATATTGACGGCTTTCGCTATTTTGGCTCTGGCAGGGGGCGCCGCGTCTCCGGTATGGGCTGAGGATGCCGGGCATGCGCAGGGTGAAGAGCGCGTCGATCATTACAAGGGAGAGGCGATGGAAACGGTGGATAAGGCCGTGAAGTCCCTCCACGAAAATATTGCGAAAATCTCTGCGCTGATGGCTGCAGAAGATTTTGGTGCGGTTGAAATGGAAGATATCCATGAGATCAGCTATACGCTGGAGACGGCTATCGATGAGCTGATTAAGGAGAAGGCCGGTACGCCGGAGCGTCTGGGTTCGATTGATGAGGCCGTGCAGGCCGTTCATTACGCGTCTGAAAATCAGGAAGAAGAAGAGCTGCGTACGTGGTTTGCCAAACTGCAAGACGCTATCGCAGGGCTGGATGCCGATTCGGACGCACAGCAGCACGAGACGGCGGCCAAGGACGGCGTCTATGAGCTGACGATCAAGGATCACCGCTTTGCGCCTGAGGAAATACATGTTCCTGCCGGGCAGAAAATCAAGCTCGTCGTCCATAATCAGGACCCCACACCTGAGGAATTCGAAAGCGATGAGCTGCGCCGTGAGAAAATCATTCCGGGCAATGCCAGCGCGACGATTTTCGTCGGGCCGCTTGAGCCGGGTAAATATCACTTCTTCGGAGAGTTTAATCTGGATACCGCAAACGGCTATCTGATTGTCGAGTAATTACCAGTAAGAGAAAGGGCAAGGCTCATGTTTCCGACCGCTACGATCGTTTTTCGCGAAATTATAGAAGTCGCGCTTGTCATCGGAATCGTAATGGCGGCGACAAGAGGCTTGCCAGGCCGTGTGAACCTTGTTTTGGCCGGTCTGGGGCTGGGGCTGCTTGGCTCCTGCGTGATCGCATTTTTCACGGATAGAATCTCGCAGGCGATTGACGGCGTCGGGCAAGAGGTTTTTAACGCTGCCGTGATGTTCATTGCTGTCGGCTTCCTCAGCTGGACAGTCATCTGGATGAAGCGGCATGGGCGTGAACTGGCCCAGAATCTAAAGGCCGTCGGGCGTGACGTGATGGCAGGCGATAAATCGAAATATGTCCTGGTCGGCGTTGTCGCGCTGGCCACGTTCCGCGAGGGGGCGGAGATCGTTCTCTTCACTTACGGCATGCTGTCTTCCGGCGCGTTTTCGCTCGCGGAAATCGGTGCGGGCGGAATGATCGGGTTGGCCGGTGGTATGGGGATTGGTACGATGCTGTATCTGGGTCTGCTCAAGGCTGCGCAGAGGCACCTCTTCACCGTTACGGGCTGGATGCTCATTGTCCTGACAGCCGGTATGGCGGCGCAGGGCGCAAACTTCCTGATCGCAGCCGGGATATTGCCTCCGCTCTATCCGCAAGTCTGGGATACGTCGGCGATCCTCTCCGGCGGCAGCTTCCTCGGCGAGACGCTGAAAGTGCTCGTCGGTTATACGCCGCGCCCAACCGGGATGGAGCTGGTCTTTTACACGTCCGTTCTGGTGGTCGTCGGCTCCGCTTACAGGCTGATCGGCTCTCCCCGCGCCAAAGCCCCCGTCTCGGTCGTCGCAGCGGAGTAAGGGGCTTTGTCTGCCTGCGTGCCTAACAGTAATGAATTGGATTGTGGGCAGGAAATTGTAGGATAGTTCCTAAATATACGACTTATTTTTGCCTATATAATTCTTTCAATGTACTTTTGCATATTTGTATATCTTTTTCTTAGGGAAAGCGAATGCATAAGTTATGTATTGACTTTATTGTTTTTTATATGTAAATAAATAGCTCGAGACTGTTGCTATGCGTATTTCGAGGAGAGCATGCGTAAGTATCATCTGGGGCTTTCCAAAATTTTTTTTGAAACTATGCATGGTTTCGACTTACCGTTTAAGCGGATATTATCCAATATGGTTGCTGAGCCGGTATTGATCAAAAATCTTTCAGAGGTGCCTGTATCAAAGGTTGGTGTTTCATCGAAGGTGCTCGGGCTTTTAAAAGGCCCCAGAACGCTCCTGACCAATAAATTTTTGGAGGCAGTAAAAGTACCGGACTCTAAACTTGCAATTTCTTATATTGGGCGCGATCCTAAAAAAATTTTAGACAAAAATATTATTTGTCGGCCAATTTCAGGAGAGTTTGGAGAAGCCTTTTATCTTAACTCTCCATATGGGGATGTTCATTTAGTCAGGATGAATGCCTCACCGCTTTCTGAGGCTGTAGCTTCTTATGTAGTGGGAATGGCAGCTTTGGAACTTGAGGGCAAAAGAAGTAAAATACTTCCGCTGTCTATACAAAAGGGTAATACCTTTTCATAAAGAGCAGGGCATAATTTTACACAAGAAAATAACTACGATTACAATTTTTCTGGTGTAAATTTAGGGGTTATAGGAACAGGTGATATTGGAAGGAAAGTTGCTCGTATCTTTCATTCAAAAGGTGCCAAGGTTTGGTATTTAAGAAAAAAAGATATTGAAATCCCAGAGGCCGGGGCGAAGGTTTTATCGTATGAGGATCTGGCAGATAAAATGAATAAAGCTGAGGGGTATAATATACTGACGATTCATTTATCTCGTGATCAAACGGTTCCTATAGATTTGTTTGATAAAGTTGATCTTTTAATGAATACGGCATCGGGCTCTAATCTGGACGAGGGCATGCTGATTGATGCTATCCAGAAAAAGAGAGTCAAAGCGGCTATTATAGATACCTTTACGAAAGAAGGGGAGCAGTTTGATAACTGTCTTTTTTCAAAATACACGGAAGACGAGCGTATCATTATGACGCCGCACATAGCATATCTAGAAAAGAAGGCTATTTATAAAACAGTCGATATAGCTATCAAAAATTTACACGATGCTATTTCACTTTAAAATTCTAGGATTTTAGTTTTTACCAAAGAAATTGGTGCGCCCGGGGGGACTTGAACCCCCACGACCAAAGGTCAACGGATTTTAAGTCCGCAGCGTCTACCGATTCCGCCACGGGCGCCTAGAATGCAAAGGGGAAGGTAAAGCAGATGGGCCTTACGTGCAATATGTTTCAGGCCGCGCGGGGTTTTTCAGATAAAAGCGTCTCGATCCGGGCGATCGCGGTTTTGCCGGCCTTCGTCAGGTACAGCTCTTTGCGGCGGCGTTCGGTCCTGGAGATTTTAACGTCAACCAGCCCGTAAGGCTCGCCTTTCTGGCGGTGCGCGGACAGGGCGCCCACAATCCGCGAGACGGTCGAAAGCGCCATGCCGGTTTTTTGCGACAGGGCGGTGAGGGACAGCCCCTCATCTAACGAAATCTCCACAAGGCATACGGCGTATTGCAGGGGGAATTCAGGGTCGATCTTCTGAAGCTCGCGCAGCAGGCTCAGGAAGAGTTCTTGTTCCGTTTTCATTCTCGCGGCCCCTTTTTTCCGCCTTTAAAATGGCCCCCGGTGTCAGAATAATTTCCGCATAGGGGAAGCTGATTATAGTTTCACCGTTGCAAGAGTTCAAAGAGAAAAGAGGCCGCGGCCCCATATCTCTCGAAATCTCCGTATAAACGGCGAATAGATCGCCGAAACGCGTATAACCTATCATTAGTAATCCCACATACGTCTTCCGGCATCATTTCCCGGATTTGTCTTTATGAGGATGTTTTACAAAAATTTATTGCTATAATGCAAGTAAATTATTCAACTAAAAAGCGAAAAAATTCAACCTTTAGGATTTAAGCGGTCCGGGCAACCCGGTTTGGAATGGATATATCCGTAGCGGGGAACAGTCTTTCATGGCCGCTCCGGATCGTGCCGCCTATGAAGATCAGCGGTGAAGCTCCAAGCCCTTTGACTACGACAGGCGGCTGGGAGAAGAGGGTCGTGATGCCGTGCGCGTCTATAAAGGTGCAACTCTTCATATCTTCTGCGCCAAAGAAATCCAGCGTAAAACAGGACAGGGTTGAAAAAACGGCCCGGCTTAGAAGGGTCCCGTGAATATCCGTCGCGCCGAAATCCGCACCCTGAAAGTCGCAGCCGCTTAAATCAGACAGGCACAGGCAGGCGTTGTAAAGCGCAGCGTTTTTGAAATGTACGCCGCGAAGGCTGGCCTCCGATAAATTGGCGCCGCTGAGATTGGCCTCTGTGAAATCCGCACCGTCGAAACGCCCGCCATCGAGCATGGCACAGGACAGATCGGCGTGCCTGAGATCCGCGAAGGACAAATCTATGCCGGCGTTGACGGCTTGTTCTACGCAGTCTTTGAGCGTTGCGGCATGGGCTTCGAACAGGATTTTTCCGGTCTGAGTGGAACGCAGTTGGTGCTGTTGCATATTGGTGTCTCCCCGTTGGTTTTTATATTTTATTATATCAATAGTTGATAATACGGTAGTATTGTCAAGCGCTTTTTGTGAACAGCGCTTGCCTCGGATGCTTTCGGCGCATAATTTCAAGAGCATGAACAATACGCAGGATAGAGAATCCTTACAGGCCGGAACGGCGTTGATCCGGGACTATACAGGTAAGCTGCCTGATACGCCGGGCGTTTACCGGATGCTCGGCGCGGGCGGGGAGGCTTTGTATGTCGGCAAGGCCAAATCTCTGAAAAAGCGGGTTCTGTCCTATACCCAAGGCGGCCGTCTCCCGGTACGGTTGCAGCGGATGGTGGCCCTGACGAAGAGCATGGAGTTCATCCATACGGCGACGGAAGCCGAGGCGCTCTTGCTCGAATCCAACCTCATCAAAAAACTCAAGCCGCGCTATAATATTTTGCTGCGGGATGATAAATCCTTCCCCTATATCCTGCTTACCGGCGATCATGATTTCCCGCAGGTCGTAAAGCATCGCGGGGCACAAAAGCGTAAAGGACGTTATTACGGTCCCTTTGCCGGGGCGGGGGAAGTAAACCGCACGATTACAGCGTTGCAAAAGGTTTTCATGCTGCGCAATTGCTCGGACAGCGTGTTCGCCAACAGGACGCGGCCCTGCCTGCAATATCATATCAAGCGCTGCACTGCGCCATGCGTGGGAAAGGTCGGCAAAGACGAGTATGCGGCGCAGGTTGCAGAGGCGGAAGCTTTTCTCGAAGGCAAAAGCAGCCAGATTCAGGAGCGTTACGCTGCGATTATGCAAGAGGCCAGCGCGGCGGAAAATTTCGAGAAGGCGGCCCTGTACCGTGACAGAATCAAGGCGCTGAGCTTTGTACAAGGTCATCAGGATATCAATGTCGCCGGGGCAGGGCTAAAGGATGCCGATATTTTGGGCTTACATATGGAAGGCGGGCGCTCTTGCGTGCAGATTTTCTTTTTCCGGGGCGGGCAAAATACCGGAAATCGGGCTTATTATCCGAAACACGATCCACAGGAAGGGGTGGGTGCGATTCTGTCCGCCTTTATGGCGCAGTTCTACGAAAATAAAGTGCCGCCGCCGGAGGTGATTGTCTCCCATGCGCCGGATGAGGCGCGCCTGTTACAGGAGGCGCTTGAAAGCCGGGCTGGGCGGAAGGTCAAAATCACGCAGGCCATGCGCGGGACACGGGCACGGCTTTTGGCGTTCGTGCTGGATAACGCGCAAAAGGCGCTGGAGCGGGAAACGGCGTCGCGTCAGCGGGAAGAGGCTTTCCTTGAAGCTGTGGCGGTGTTATTTGGGATGGAGGAGGCACCTTGCCGGATCGAGATTTATGATAACTCTCATATTGCCGGGACGAATATGGTTGGTGCCATGGTCGTATCCGGGCCGGAAGGCTTCGTCAAAAAGGCGTACCGCAAGTTCAATATCCGGGAGGCGAAGGCGGCGGATGATTATGGCATGATGCGCGAGGTGATGCGCAGGCGTTTTAAACGGGCCCTGCAGGAAGAGGAAGACACAGGTACACGTGAAAATTGGCCGGATCTTTTGCTGATTGATGGCGGGCGCGGGCAGTTTAATGCTGTGAAGGCGGAGCTTGAAGAACTGGGTGTTGCAGACCGGGTTGCGCTGGTTTCCATCGCCAAGGGCGAGGATCGTAATGCGGGGCGGGAGACGTTCTTTGTTGAAGGCCGCGCGCCGTTCCAACTCCCGGAAAAGGATTCGACGCTGCATTATCTGCAAAGGCTCCGCGATGAGGCACACCGTTTTGCCATCGGCTCCCACAGGGCGCGGCGCAAAAAACAGATCAGCGCCTCTCCACTTGACGAAATCGAAGGAATCGGAGCTGCACGGAAAAAAGCACTCTTGCTCTATTTCGGCTCCGCGAAGGCTGTCGCAGGGGCAAGCGCAGAAGATCTCGAAAAAATCGAAGGGATATCAAAGGCGATCGCGCAAAAGATTTACGAGCATTTTCACTGAGCGATTAGGCGGTCAGCCCCAGTTTTAATTGATCAAAGGGTGTACTGCGAAGCGTTGTTACATCCTGTTGTTGCTGCACCCGTGCGGTTTTCCATTCTTGCCTGCGGTCTTCTGCAGAAGGTGGCGGGGCAATGAAAGGTAGGCTATCATCCTTGAGATTCAGACTCATATCATGCAGTTCCACACGAACAACCCCCGGCCTGATTTCGCCGGTGTAGTTATTTATAACGGGACCTGCTACGGTTCCTTTGTCACCCATATGCTCTTTAAGGGCACCCAATGAGGCAGCATAAGGATTTTTGGGGTTGGTATCATCCGCAGTAAGGCGCACGACTGTGTATGTAGGCTCATCTTCATAAGGGTTTGCATGGTTACTGAATTTGGAAACGATCATCATTATTGTCCCTGTCATTGTTTATCTTTTAAAGACATGTTTAAAGATAAAATAACATTACGTCAATAAATTACATCCTCAGCAAAATTAACCCTGCGACGGCGAGCAGGAGCAAGCCCCAGAAGGCGAGGTTATATTTGACCGATTGCTCGGATTTTTTGCGCATATAGTAGGTGCGCGGCTTGATCCCGCGGATAAAAAACACAGCTTGGGCGGCCAGATTGATGCATACGATATTTGTCGCCAGTACCAAAGAGGCGTTATAGGCATCTCCCCATAGCCCCCCGCCCAGATAAAGACCTGCCGCTACAGCCGGGGGCATCAGAGCTACGGCAACCATGACTCCGACCATCGCGCCGGACAGGCCTGTTGTCAGAGAGAGAACCCCTGCCGCGCCTGAGGCTAGCGCAAGAATAATCAGCTCCAGCCCAATTTCTGTTCGGCTAAGCAATTGCGGGCTGTCGAGAGGCAAAGGCAGCAGGAGGCTCAGCAGGGCTGAGATGGCAATTGTCAGGCTTAGGCCGAGCGCATTGGTTTTGATGGCGCTGCTCATCAGGCCTTTATCGCCGAGTGCAGCCCCGAAGGCGAGCGCGATATTCGGTCCCAGAAGCGGAGCGATCACCATAGCGCCGATAATGACCGCGACATCGTTGCGGGTCAGGCCGATCGCAGCGACAAGCGCAGAAATCAGTACAAGCAGGATAAAATTCTGATCGATCTGCGCACCTTTTTCGACTTCGGTGTAAAGCTCTTCGCGGGTGATGGTTCCCCGGACGAGCTTGCGCGCTTTGGCTTCATGCTCGCCATTCGTGGGCTGTTCCGGTTTCGGGATGGTTGCTTCGACCGGGAGTACTGCGATCCGCCAGTCTTTTTCTTTGCCTAGCGTTTTCTGAAGCGCGTCCATAAGCGCCTGCTGTTGGTCCAGATGAACAAGGACGCTGGTCGTGCGCCGCCCGTCCTTGTTCTTTGCGGAGTGCCAGTGATCAATCGCGCCATGGTCTTCCGACAGGGCGTTAATCTCTGGAGAGGCCGCGTCAGGGGCGGAAATTTCAAGGATGCGCAAAGGCATAACGCTATTCAAGGCGAAGGCGGGGGGAAAGGCAATGAAAAAAGGCTCTAAAAAATAATTTTTAACCGGAACAAATGGATAAGGTCTTTCTATGGAAAGGTGTGGAATCGACGCTTGCGGAAATTCGGAAGGCATGGTAGCGTCCGTTCCAATCAATTGACAGTTTTTGACCATGTGCCCGGTGCTTTTGCGCATCGGCGCGACTTTGAACTGAAAGGCGCATAGACAATGTTTCACCGTGTAAAATCTGAAGGACAGGACGAACAACAGGCTGGCGGCGTGAAAGAAGCTCCCCGCAGAGCGATCGGAAACGCCGAAGAGACGGAAAGAACATCTGCGGTGCTGCAACAGCAGCAGCCTGTTGGCATGGAAAGTGCAAAGCCGGAAAAGGTGGATGCAGAACCTGCCGCTCAGATACAAACCCCCAACCCCGAAAAGGACGTACAGACCATGAACCAGATTTCCTCCAGCAACAGCGCAGATACACAAGGCTCCGGGAACGAAACCCAGACAGCTTCCGTTTCTCCCGCTTCTGCTTACCAAAGACAGCCTCTTTCGCGCCCTGTCGGTGGCGGTTATCCGGGATCGTCCTATCCCGGTTACGGTGCGCAAAGCCGTGAGCCAGCAGCTTCCGCAGGCGATCGCCGTCTGACAATCGGGGCTGGCATCACGATGTCCGGGGAAATTGAATGCTGTGATTATTTGCTGGTCGAAGGAACGGTTGAAGCAGCCCTGAAAGGCGCGAACTTCCTTGATGTGGCTGAAAGCGGCGTATTCTACGGTACGGTTGAGATCGACGAAGCTGTCATTTCCGGGCGTTTCGAAGGCGACATCACAGTTCATGGCCGCCTGACGATTGCTGCCACGGGGACCATCACAGGCTCTATCGCTTACAAGGAACTTGAAGTCGAATCCGGCGCTGTAATCGACGGGAAGCTGACGCCTCTGCAGGCTTCACAGGCTGAAAGCAGTAACCGCAAGCCGCAGGCTGCTTCTTCTGCGAAGCCCGGCTCCGCGGCTGCGAAGGCCCGTGAAGCTAAATCCGGCGTACAGGACAGCCAGTCCCGCCCGGCACCGGCGAACACGGATGGTGAACTGTTCGGAAAAGCTACGGTCGCTGCTGAGTAACAGCGCTTCCAGCGCGTGCTTGAACATAAAAATTTTTAGAGCCAGGCCCTCAAAAGCCTGGCTCAGTTTTAAAGGGCTTACTAGCGTATGAAATCTTATCTGAGTTTTTTTATAGCCTCTGTAGTCGTTTTGGGGCTTTTTGGGGTCGTTCATAGTCTGAAATCGGGAAAGGACGGTGCGGCTTTCGCCTCTCCCGGCACACATGAGGCC
>JAGRKA010000032.1 GCA_020442475.1 Alphaproteobacteria bacterium
AAAAGCGGCCATACGTTCGGAGAGATCAACGCCCCCGAAATCCGCCTCGTGGACGGGTATAGCGGGTATGAATTCCTGAAGGTTCACCTTGGGGAAGAGGAAGGCGCCGCCGCCCTCCCCGCCTTTATCTTCGTCCATCTCTACCGGGATGGAGAGGGATGGATGGTTCGCCATGTAGGGGAGTATGGAGATGTTTTTCAATGGGATTTGTAAATGAAAAGGAAAAAAGCCGTGTCATTGACTATGAGCGTAATATTTATCTTACCAGAGCGAACTCTGATGTTATAGGTCGCGGTAGCCCGGATGATCCGCGCACGGAATTCTGGGATTTGCCTTTGGGTGATAACCCAAAGGATGTGGTCTGGTTTGGTGCTTTCTATACACAGAAAGAGATTACCAAGAACAATTGGCATATTAAATGGACTATGCACAAAATAGTTATTCCTGAGCATTTGAAACCACGCAGATTTGAAATCAAGGATTTAATTGAAGAAGCGCTTGAAACATTTGGAGTGTATTACGGGAAAAAGAATGTCTCCAGACAAGAATTCGCCGTTTATCATTGGCTGAAAACATTTGAATAATTAGCTATTTAGTTGTTTACCCGCAGTGTGAAAGGATGGAGCTGCATTAAAGCGCTCTGGCTCGCACTCGCATTTCTCGCAAGATTGGGGCCAGCTTTATCTTGACACCCCCCGGAATATGTGTATAAATCCGCAATCTTCGTGAATTACTTGAATGAAAGTGGTTAGAAATGTTTGCAGTTATTCGCACGGGCGGAAAGCAGTATAAGGTTCAAAAAGACGACAAGTTCGAAGTCGAAAAGCTGGAGGCTGAGGCCGGTGACAGCGTGACTTTGGAAGATGTTCTGTTCGTCAGCGACGGTAAGAAAGCCACAGTTGGTGAGCCTGTGGTTAAGGGCGCGAGCGTTGTCGCCAAGGTGCTGGAACAAAAGCGCGGCCCGAAGATTACGATCTTCAAGAAAAAGCGCCGTCAGAATTACCGCCGCAAAAAGGGCCACCGTCAGGAGTTGACCCTGCTGCAGGTAACGGACATTAAAGCTGCCTAAGTTAAGGCAAGCGTACGGAATAAAAGAAAACCAATAAGAAAGGACCGGCATTATGGCACATAAAAAAGCAGGCGGTAGCTCCAGAAACGGACGTGATTCGGCAGGCCGCAGACTCGGCGTTAAAAAATATGGCGGCGAGATCGTTCTGGCCGGGAATATCATCGTGCGCCAGCGTGGCACGGCGTTCCGCCCCGGTAAAAATGTCGGTCTTGGTAAAGATCACACAATTTTCTCTCTGGTTGACGGTCAGGTCCTGTTTTCAAGAACACAAGGCGGGCGCTCCGTTGTAAACGTTGTTCCGGCGAATGACGGTGCGGCTGTCGCCGCAGAATAATCAGAATCTCCGAATATCAGAATCTCTGAATGTTAAAAAAATTCCGGGATTCCGCGATTCTGAGATTCGGAAATTCCGGTTATGAAATTTCTTGATGAAGCCAAAATATACCTGAAAAGCGGTGACGGCGGCCCCGGCTGTCTGAGTTTCCGCCGGGAAAAATACGTCGAGTTCGGCGGCCCCGATGGCGGCAATGGCGGGCGCGGCGGCAATGTTGTGTTTGAATCCGTTGCAGCCATGAATACGCTGATTGATTTCCGGTATAAACAGCATTTCAGGGCACAAAACGGTCATAACGGCGCGGGCGCAAACCGCACGGGCGCAGGCGGCTCCGATTGCGTTATCCGTGTTCCTGTCGGCACACAAATTCTGGCCGAGGATAAGGAAACCATTCTGGCTGATTTCACCGAAGAGGGCCAGAAGCAGATCTTTCTTAAGGGTGGCGACGGTGGGTTTGGCAATGCGCATTATAAAAGCGCAACCAATCAGGCCCCCCGCAAAGCAACGCCGGGCTGGCCGGGGCAGGAAATGGCTATCTGGCTGCGCTTAAAACTCATCGCAGATGCCGGGTTGGTCGGCCTTCCCAATGCCGGAAAATCGACTTTTTTGGCGGCGTGCTCGAACGCGCGCCCTAAAATCGCAGACTACCCGTTTACGACGCTGCACCCTAATCTCGGCGTTGTCAAAGCCGGTGACACGGATTTTGTGATTGCCGATATTCCCGGCCTGATCGAGGGCGCGCATGAAGGCACCGGGCTGGGCACCCGTTTTCTGGGGCATGTGGAGCGTACGTCTGTTCTCCTGCACCTGATTGATATCACACAGGATGATCTTGTTTCAGCCTACCAGACGATTAGAAATGAGCTGAGAGAATACGGGCACGGCCTTGAAGATAAAGAAGAAATCATCGCCTTAAACAAATGCGATGCGCTGGGCCCGGATTTGTCGCAAGATCAGGCGAAAATTTTCTCCGATGCAACGGGCAAACCTGTTTACCTGATCTCTGCCGTCTCCGGAGAGGGCGTACAGCCCCTCCTCTATGCGCTGGCAAACGCTATAACCGCTCACAAAGACTCACAGCACGAGGAAGAGGATGGCAATGCACTCTTCCCACCCCTGATGGAACAACCGTCATGAACACACGTACGGTTCTTAACAAAGCCCAAAAACTCGTTATTAAGGTTGGCTCCGCGCTTTTAATGAATTCGGACAGCCATGACATCAAGAAAGGCTGGATCGAAGCGCTGGCACAGGACATCGCCGCCCTGAGCGCGCAAGGGCGAGAGGTCATTATTGTCTCTTCCGGCGGTGTGGCCTTCGGACGTAAGGCACTTGGAATTTCATGGGATACACGCCCCATCGACATCAGGTTGGAGCAGAAACAAGCGGCCTCCGCCGTTGGGCAACCGCGGATTTTCGCCGCTTATGAACAGGCTCTTGAAGCGCTAGGCCTGACCGGTGCGCAGGTTCTCCTCACCATGCTGGAGACGGAAAACCGCCGTATGCATCTGAATGCGCGGGAAACACTCCAAACGCTTTTGGATCATAACGTGGTTCCGATCATTAACGAGAACGATACGATTTCAACCGAGGAACTGCGATTCGGCGATAATGATCGGCTGGCCGCGCGTGTGGCGCAGATGGTCGATGCGGATTGCGTGGTCTTGCTCTCAACCGCAGACGGGCTGTTTGACAAAGACCCTAACCGCCACCCGGATGCACGGCTGATCCCGCTCGTCGAACAGATTACGGAAGAGCATCTCTCCATGGCTGGAGAGGCCCTGCCCGGCCTGTCCACCGGCGGCATGAAAAGCAAACTTCAAGCGGCGCTGGCCTCCACGCGGGCGGGTATTCCGCTCATCATCGCCCATGGCGAAGAAATACATGCCTTGCGAACGCTTTTTGAAGATGAAAACAAGCCCTCCACCCTGTTCGCTGCATCCGAAAACCGGATCAGCGCCCGCAAGCGCTGGATCGAAGGCCATGTAAACGCCAAAGGCAGCTTTTTTGTTGATGAGGGCGCGATGGAGGCCCTCAAAAAGGGAAAAAGCCTCCTGCCCGTCGGGGTGAAGCGCATGGAGGGCACCTTCAAGCGGGGCGATCCGATTCGAATCAAAACACTCCAAGGCTACGATATCGGGATCGGTCTGTCCGCCTACGCCTCTGGAGACGCAGCAAAAATTATTGGAAAACACAGCGCGGATATCGCGGACATCTTAGGATTCACAGGCCGTGCCGTGCTCGTCCACCGGGATGATATGGTCCTCGGCTCTTGACCCGCCTCAATCTACCTTCTAACATCAGAGGATACACTTCGTTCCACACCATAACTCAAGGAGGTTGGTATGTGTAATTCATGTATATCAGGTTGGGGGGCCTGTGGCTGCACCGGTGGCAGTGTTTTTGCAGTTTGTCCCGCGTCTAAGGGATTGGAATGCCCGGTTTGCGAACACTACCCGAAATCGCTGGCCGAAGGCGAAGCATATACGGGGCCAAATCTGGCTGAGCTAATTGATCCGGCAATCCTTGAAAAAGATCGCGCCGCATTCAAGGCCGCGCACCCAGAACAGAAGGGCTAGAACGCGGTTTTGAATTTGTGCCCCACCGGTTTTTGATCCCCTTCTCTTTTGAGTTACCCTTCTCCTGCTCGCCTTGAGTAACAGGGAGATTTCACATGAAAGACCCGCGTAGTTCTGTCATAGCTGGTGCAAGCGCTTTGGCGCTTGTCTTTCTTGCCTATAGCGGATGCGAGGATAAAACTTCGCCATCCACCCCCTCTTCTGCGATTCCCAAAAAATATGTCCCGTTTTTGGATTCCGATAAAGAAAGGCCGGAGCGCCCTACTCATCCCGACCGTTTTTAATCTTCTCCCAATTCTCCCGTGTGATATCCCAAAGCTCAGCTTCGGTTTCGCCGCTATGGTGCTCCAGTTCAGTTAAGCCGATAAAAACCGCGCCTGTCTTTTCTTTCACACGGCGGGAAGTGATATTGGATTTGGCGTTGAGGACCGTGAATTTCTCAAGACCTACCTCGAAAAATAGATAATCATTTACCGCGGCAATCGCTTCGCTCATTAGTCCCCGCCCCTGAAAAGGCCGGGCAATCCAAAATCCTCTATCTCCGTGAGACAGGCTGCGTTCGTGCCCGAAATCAATAATACCGATGGCCTCGCCGGGGTTCTCTTTTAAAGTTATCGCCCAGATCAGGTGCCCCTTCTCACGCATTCTGGGCAGTGCGTTATTTTTGATAAAATCCTCCGCCCCGTCATCCGGATAAGGCCACGGCACAACCTTCGAGAGATTTTTAATGATCTCCCAGTCGTTGAAATATTTCTGAACCGCAGGCGCGTCCTCCAGAGTCAATGGACGCAATATCAAACGGCCCGTTTCAAGGATCGATGTTTTTATCATTGTTGATTTTAACATGAAGCGTACGAAAACCGCAAAGCGGACGCACGTTATTGCAAAATCAATCATTCAAAATGATTTTTATTGACATAACTTTATTTTTGCGTTATTAAAACCTCCAACAAAAGACAGGAGGTAACGATGAATAAAGCCACGACCGGGACAATGATTGGTCTTGCAATGCTCGCTAATACGGTTCTGGCTGGAGAAAGTCCATGCAATACGGAAATTTTGGGCGCTGCCGCGGATCCTGTTCTCAGTATCCAATATGGCCCAAAAAATCCTGATGCCTGTCTAGCCGAAACTTTTGAAACAACAAGCAGGCTGCCCGGCGTCATACATCGCTCTCTGCCATCAATAGAGCCGGTTAGGTCCACAGAAGACATAACAGTTGCTGAACTTATGGACTTGCCTCCACAAACACGCGACTTAATTGCCTCTCGCCTCCCTAACAAAAATATGACAACGCTAAGTTGCTTGATGTCGACAGTTGGATCGAGCGATTTTTTCAGAGCAAATTCTCTATGTAATTCCAGTGAAGGTATGTTGCCTGCACAAACTCTCCCGTTTTCTGGCTTTTAGCGGTACCCTCTAGATAAGATAAAACTTTCCTGTTCACATCCCCCTTTCTCTCATGGAGCCGTTACGCACGCCGTGATAGAAAGGGAGGATGAAAACCGATTCTCCTAAGACTATTTACCTGAAAGATTACAAACCCTACCCGTACGCCCTTGAGCATGTCGATCTGAGCTTCGACATCCATGAGGGCTACACAATCGTGCACGCGAAGATGGACTTCACCGCGCCGGATCACTGCCGGGAAGATATATTCCTGAACGGTGAACATCTGGAGCTGATGGAGCTCAAGCTCGACGGCGAAGTCACAACGGATTTCACAAAAGATGATAAGGGGCTGACACTCCCCTGCCCCCATAAAAAGGCTTTCACACTCGAAATTACCACGCGCATCAAGCCGGAGAACAATACCCGCCTTGAAGGACTGTATAAATCCGGAGGGACATACTGCACGCAATGCGAGGCAGAAGGATTTCGGACGATTACCTATTACCCGGACCGCCCGGATGTGATGACGAAGTTCACTGTGCGGATTGAGGCGGACAAGAAACATTACCCCGTGCTGCTATCCAACGGAAACCGGATCGACCACGGCGAGGCCGAGCACGGGCGGCATTATGCGCTCTGGCATGACCCGTTCCCGAAACCGTGTTACCTCTTCGCGCTGGTGGCAGGCGATCTGGCGGTTGTAGAGGATGAATTTACCACGAAATCAGGCCGTAAGGTGGAGCTATATATCTATGTCCGCCCTGGCGATGAAGGGCAATGCGCGCACGCCATGGACTCGCTCAAAAAATCTATGGCATGGGACGAGGAGACGTACGGGCTGGAATATGACCTTGACCTCTTCAACATCGTCGCGGTCAGTGACTTCAATATGGGCGCGATGGAGAATAAATCGCTCAATATCTTCAACACGGCGCTCGTGTTAGCCCATCAGGATACGGCGACCGATGCGGATTTCCTCCGCGTGGAAAGCGTGATCGCCCATGAATATTTCCACAATTGGAGCGGCAACCGCGTGACCTGCCGGGACTGGTTCCAGCTTTCGCTGAAGGAGGGGCTGACGGTCTTTCGGGATCAGGAGTTTTCCGCGGACCTGAACTGCCGCACCGTGCAGAGGATCGACGATGTGACGCATCTGCGCCGCCTGCAATTCCCTGAGGATGCCGGGCCGCTGGCGCACCCGATCCGCCCGGACAATTATATTGAAATCAATAATTTCTACACCATGACCGTGTATGAAAAGGGCGCGGAAGTCATCCGCATGATCCGCACGATTTTGGGGCCAGAGAACTACCGCAAAGGCACGGATCTGTATTTCAGCCGCCATGACGGGCAGGCCGTCACCTGCGACGATTTTGTACAAGCCATGGAGGATGCAAGCGGGATCAGCCTCACCCAGTTCCGTCTCTGGTATCAACAGGCTGGCACGCCGGAGGTTGCTTTCCGCGGCGTTTACAACGAAGGAAACGGCACGTACACCGTTGAGCTTTCTCAAATTGTTCCGGACACACCGGGGCAAACGGATAAAAAGCCTATGCATATCCCCGTTGAGATCGGATTGCTGGATGGGGATGGAAAAGATATCAAGACAGAAACCCTTCACCTCACAGAAGAAAAGCAGTCTTTCGTGCTGGATGGGGTTCCGTCCGCTCCCATTCCGTCTGTCTTGCGCAATTTCTCTGCGCCGATCAATCTCGTTACAGAGCTGAGTGACGAAAATCTGGCCTTTCTGATGCGCCATGATTCTGATGGGTTCAACCGCTGGGAAGCAGGGCAACGGCTTTTCCTGAAGGCCATTAATGCATTTATCGACGAAGGCGCCCCCTACAATGCGGGCCTGATCGAGGCGGCAGGCACGCTCCTTGAAGAAGCGCTGGAACCGGACTCCGACAAAGCCTTCCTTGCGCGGGCGATCATGCCGCCGAGTGTCTCCTTCATTGGGCAAGGCCGCGCTGCTATTGCCCCTGTCTCTATTTACGCGGCACGCCAGAAACTGCTCCACGGCCTTAAACGGGAACATAGAAAAACGCTGGACAGGCTCTATAAGGACTTATCGGACGAGGAAAGCAACGGAGCCTTTTCCATTTCACCCGAAGCTATGGGTCGCCGGGCATTGCGGAATGTTGTTCTCGCAATCCTCTCCTCTACGCATGGCACGGGCTGTACGTCTCGTTCCAAAGCACATTACGATAACGCAGCGAACATGACGGACCGCGTGGCAGCCCTGTCCGTGATTGCCGATATTGGCAGACCTGAACGGGAAGAGGCCTTTGCGGACTTTTACGACCATTTTAAAACTTACCCGCTTGTCGTAGATAAATGGTTCGCGCTGCAAGCCGGTGCAGTACGGGACGACATCATCCAAAATCTAAACAAACTAAAACAACACTCTGATTTCAATATTAAAAACCCAAACAGAGTCCGCAGCCTGTACGCCTCTTTTGCGATGAATAACCCGACCGGGTTCCATGCGGCGGACGGCTCCGGCTACGCCTTTTTGGCCGATGCGGTGATTGAGCTGAACAGTATCAACCCGCAGATTGCTGCACGGCTTCTCACGCCGCTGCGGGAATGGCGGCGCTATACAACGGACCGGCAGGAGCACATGAAGGCCGCGCTGGAGCGCATTCTGGCCGAAGAAAATCTCTCCCCGGATGTTTATGAGATTGCAGGAAAGAGCTTAAAAGGCTAATTGTCGTCGAGCGTTAACGGCTTGAATTTAACGGCCTGCCCCATAAATTTCACGTTACGGCTATCAATTGAGTTGTGTTGCACTGCTTGAACGCTCAGCACAGCATCCACACCACGGTTCCTAAGAGCAGAGTAAAATTCAAACTT
Source organism: Alphaproteobacteria bacterium (assembly GCA_020442475.1). Classification (GTDB taxonomy): domain Bacteria; phylum Pseudomonadota; class Alphaproteobacteria; order Micavibrionales; family Micavibrionaceae; genus JAGRKA01. Next base: position 8,231 of record JAGRKA010000032.1, read on the forward strand.
TAAGTTTTGTCCTGTCTGACCAAAATCGGCCCCATAAGGAACATTAACCGGACTTGTAAGAACAATACCCAAATCCTTTTCCACCTCACGGCCGGGGACATAAGGCAGAGTTGTGATAATAAAATCATCCATAGACGACATCTCAGCTACTCCAAAATTTTACAGAATGCAAATTCATTAACATAAGTTCTTCCTGTGGGTCAAATCTATTTTGCTCTTTATCTGACATTTTTTAGCGGCGATAATAAGGGTTCGTTATTTTTAACTCTGATTTTTTACAAATGATCCTCTCTTCTTTCCAGCAAGGCTCTCCCGAATGGCACGCGGCGCGCTGCGGGGTCGTCACAGCCTCTAACTTCAAGGCCGTGCTGACAAAAGGTTCCGGCAAAACGCGGGCGAACTATATGCGGAAGCTCGCCGAGGAAATCATCACGGGCCGCGTCGCCCCGCCCGCCTTCGAAAGCGAGGCCATGCAGCGCGGTGTAGATCTGGAGCCGGATGCCCGGCAGGCCTACGAAGCCCAGACAGGCCGCAATGTCCGCGAGGTCGGGATTGCCTACCTGAATGAAGATAAACGCGTGGCGGCCTCCCCCGACGGACTAATTCAAGAGGATGGCGGGCTGGAGATCAAATGCCCCCTGCCCCGGACACATGAGAAATACTGGCATGAGGGGCGTGTTCCCCAAATTTATATGCCGCAAATTCAGGGCAATCTCTGGGTCACAGGGCGGAAATGGTGGGATTTTGTGAGCTACGCCCCTGAATTCGGCCCTGCCCGCCGGATCCTCCTCCACCGCGTCGAACGCGACGACTCCTACATTGAGCGCCTCAGCCTAGAAATTCACAGATTTATCAATGACCTAGACAGACTTATTGAAAGCGCTACAGTTTAAAATTGACATAACGACACTTGCGCTTTACAACACTCCCCATGAGCGAAGACAAAACCTATGATAAATACCAAGCTGCGACGGTACAGCTGGCGGATACGATCTATCTCTATCTTCGCGGCGGGAACCCTGTCACGATTTTGAATATTACTCGTGCGGCCCGTGACCTCCTAAGCGGGGTTCATAGCTTCTACCACCACCGCGGAGTCATTGCAGATAGAAATCTTTTTCAAGAGAGCTTTCTGTCCCGGGATCTGCGTTTATCCTCGAACGCAGCAAAACATGCAGAACAGGACCCTGATGTAAAAGACGGGTACGGCCCTCTGACCGCCCTCCTTTCGTTAACCGAAACAGCCAATGGCTACATCAGGCTGACCGACCACCTTGCGCAACACGGCCTAATAGAACTCACAGCACCCCCGGAGCCAAAAGCTATCCACCCTGTCCAAACCAAGCCTTATGCTCTTGCGCAGATGTTTTCACAATGGGCGGTTGGCAGGAAAGAGCCAACTTTGGATGCCGCTATGGAGCGCGCGCTCAAGAACATTGGCAACAACCACAAAGGAGAAACTCCCCCCGATAAAAAGGCCCTTATGTGTTTCGCAGCGGAGGCCATATGCTCTCCCCACATTGTCCCGAACGATGAGAAGAGTCGTAAGGCTTTACTCCAACGGGTCCAAAAAATGAATCTCTGGCCCGTTGAGCCTGATGGCGGTGCCGCCCTCAAAGAAACCCACGACATCCGGTTTAGAAGAAGAGATAAAACCATACCGCAACACGAGCTTTCCAACAATATACACCTGCTCTTTCCCTGACCTGCTTTTCTGTTAGGCTGTGCTAAGGGAAGAATCGAACGCGTTTTTAATCAGGATATCGGAGAGCCGTGCCCAAAACAGCCGTGACACCTAAAAAACAGACCGTATCCGGGCCTGATTTTTCACTGGAAGATAAGATTCCAGGGCCGGTCTGCGGGATTGATGAGGCCGGGCGCGGCCCGCTCGCCGGACCGGTTGTGGCCGCTTGCGTTCACATTCCGAAAGATGTACGTGTTTTTGAGTTCATAAAATACATTAATGACAGCAAAAAACTTACTGATAAAAAAAGAGAATTTCTGTTCATAAAAATTACGGAGCATTGCTCATACGGAATTGCACACTGCACGCCATACGAAATCGACGAGATGAATATCCTTCAGGCCTCTCTTACAGCTATGGAACGGGCTTTTGCGCTTATGCCACAGCAAGCAGAGCACGCTCTGATCGATGGAAACAAAATACCAAAAAATCTCCCCTGCTCCTGTACGCCCGTTGTGAAAGGCGATGCGCGGAGCATCTCCATCGCCGCAGCCTCGATCCTCGCCAAGGTCACGCGGGACCGGATCATGCGTGCGCTTGCCCAAGACCACCCGCATTATGGCTGGGAGCGCAATGCCGGCTACCCCACCGCCGAGCACCGCGCCGCCCTTGCCCTCCACGGCCCGACCGAGCATCACCGCAGGAGTTTCGGGCCAGTACGGGCGGTCCTTTAAATTTGAACCACGTATGAGATCACGCAGCCCCCGTCATTGCGAGGAGCCTCTGCGACGAAGCAATCCATAATCTTTCCTCATCCTCTGGATTGCCGCGCTCCCGTTGGTCGCTCGCAATGACAATTTTTGACGACGTTACCTCACATCTTAGAAACGTTAACCTTTTTTTATCTATCCATTATACAATGATGCTCTGAGTGAAACTCAACATAATCAAGGGGTGTCAGAGAGGGTTATTAGCTATGGTTAAAATCAGTCAAACTGGACTAGACAGGCTAGTTTCAAAGATAACAGAATCTTACAGGAATGATCCTGAAAAGCTGAACAAACTGCTTAATGAGATCAAATCTCCTTCTAAAACACCTCTTATTTCAGATATGCAAACTGCGGCCTCAGGAGTAAAACCACAGATGGAACTCGGCCGACACTTTAGGAATGTACATAATACTTTTCAAATTGAGTTTGCCCACCGTTACAGAGGAACAGATATGATTTCCAAACCCGGCTGGAAAAGGTTTCTGTCTCCCAGAAACCTTTTAAGCGCCTCGCTTCCAGCCTTAGCCGCTGCCTTTGCCATAGAGGCTGCACCGGATATTTATGAACGGCTTGGAAAGCTCGACCCTGAACACAGAATCCGTGCCTATGGATGCCCTGCTCCGCCATCATTATGACGATGTCCTTGAAATTTTAAAGGACACCCCGGAAGCAATGAAGGTCGCGACCGAGTGGAAAGCCCTTGAGAATTACAAGACAAAATGGCTGCCGCAGGAACAAGAGGCTGCTCTATCCACACCGGCGCCGCAAGAGGCAAGCATCCCCGGAGAACCCGGCAAAACGTTCTAACGCTCTATTCTACAGCGCTTCAAGAGGTTCGATAAATATCTTATGGAGCGCGTGCCATTTCTCTTCGTCAGGGGCGACGAGGAGGCCGACATCGTATTCGCTGGCGCGCGGCGGAGTTGCATCCCATTTTGCCACATGCGCACCGGCTTCGCGTGCGATCAAAATCCCCGCCATATGATCCCACGGCTTCAGCCGGTTATAGAGCGAAAAATGTGAGCGCCCGGTCGCGATCCGTAAATATTCGCTGGCGCAGCAAATCGGTGTGATCGAGGATATATGTGCGGCCCCTGCCGCTGCCTTGATCGGCTCCCGAAAATCCGGCGGAAAGAATTTCAGGCTCATATGGCCCTGCATCTGCGGGATATCCGCGCTTCGGTCTACGGCCAGCCGCTCTCCGTTCCCAAAGGCGCCGCTTCCCCTTTCCGCAATCAGCATATTTTGTCCGATAATCTCGTAAATCCACCCGGCCTGAATTTCACCATTAACGATGCAGGCCAGCATAACCCCAAATCCGGGGCGGCCATGGACGAAATTATAGGTCCCATCCACCGGGTCCACGACCCAAACGGGCCGCTCTGTCTGGTGAAGCGCGTCGAGAGAGACGGCTCCTTGGGAAACGCCCTCCTCCCCAACGACCAGAGACCCCGGCAAGAGGCTCGGCAGCACGCGGGAAAGATGTGCCTCCACATCCAGATCGGCCTGTGTCACAAGGTCGTTTGGTCCGCTTTTCGAGGAAATCTCATGAGATTCCAAAGCCTTGTAACGCGGCAGGATATAGCTCTCCACGCACTCAAGGATAATCTCAGCGATCTGGTCGGGGTTTATAACCATAATGCTCCACAAATTTTCCTAAATCAGCCCGGTCGATCCGAACCACCACATCGATAGCAGACTCGCCGTCCGTACGCTGCAAAAGTTCCGCATGATCATACAACCATGATAAGGCCTTCCCGTCCTGATAGGGCAAGGCAAAAGAAACCTCCACCCGTTTTTCCGACAAAAGAGAGGCTGTCCGCCCCAGTAAATCGGCTTCTCCCTCTCCAGACAGAGCCGAGAGCATAATACGGTCCTCATGAAAGGCGCAATCTCTGCGTAAATCTTCGAGCGTATCCGGCGCAAGCGCGTCGATCTTGTTATAGATTTCAAGAATACGCGGGTCTTCTTCATAACGAATGCCCATCTGCTCCAAAATCCCGATTACATCTTGGCGTTGCGCCTCATAATCAGGACGAGAGGAATCGATTACATGCACGATCACATCCGCATAAAGCACCTGCTCCAACGTCGCGCGAAACGCGGCGATCAAATGCGTGGGAAGATCAGCGATAAATCCAACCGTATCGGAGAGGATAGCCTTTTGTCCATTCGGCAGCTCAATCCGCCGCAATGTTGGATCGAGCGTTGCGAACAGCAAATCTTTTGCGAAAACATCGGCCTGCGTCAGCCGGTTGAAAAGCGTGGACTTTCCGGCATTGGTATATCCGACAAGGGCGATAACCGGGAACGGCACACGCTCGCGGCTTTTACGGCCAAGTTCGCGGGTCCGCCGTACGTCTTCCAGCTCCTTCTTCAGCCGGGATATCCGCTCACTGATTAGGCGGCGATCAATCTCGATCTGCCGCTCCCCCGGACCGCCCATGAAGCCTGCACCGCCACGCTGGCGCTCAAGGTGCGTCCAAGACCGTACAAGGCGGGATTTTTGATACTCAAGCGCGGCCAGTTCAACCTGCAGGCGCCCCTCTTTCGTTTGCGCACGCTCCCCGAAAATTTCAAGGATCAGGCCGGTCCGGTCGATAACCTTAACATCCCATTCCTTTTCAAGGTTCCTCTGCTGCACCGGGGAGAGCGTATGGTTAAAGATCAGAAGATCAGGCTCCAGAGCCTTGATCCGTCTTCCGATCTCTTCGCGCTGCCCCTTGCCGAGAAAGGCTCCAGCCTGAATTTTAGAGAGTTTGACGGTTTCAGCGGCCAGCACATCGAGATGGATAGCCTGCGCCAGTCCTTCTATCTCTTCAAGAACGGCCTGCGGACTCCGCAAAGCAACGGATTTTGCAGCGCCGGGTAAAAGCGGGGAAATAATCACGCAACGCCCGCTTGTCGGACCGTGATCCTGTGCCTGTGTCAGCTCTGTGCTCAAAGGGAAAAACGCCCCAAGATTACTCGGCGTCTCCGCCGCTGCCGCTATTCTTGTCCATGTCCTCTTCATCATAGAGGTTCAGTGGACCACCCGGCATAATCGTGGAAATCGCATGTTTGTAAACAAGCTGTACGTGTGAGTCACGACGCAGGAGCAAGCAGAAATTATCGAACCATGTCACAATGCCCTGAAGCTTAACGCCGTTTACAAGGAACACAGTCACAGACATTTTTTCCTTGCGGATTTTATTCAGGAACACGTCCTGTACGTTCTGAGGTTTATCGGCCATTTTTCTACGTTCTCTACCCTTGGAATCCTTTTAATCTTTATCGTTATAACGCGCGAGGCGAGGGCTCATCGCAGCTCTGTTGTAGAACACTTGAAGGATATTGCAACAAAAAATCCCCGAATTCTCTACAATTTTTAAAAGAAAGCTCAGGAGAAAATGCACGTTTAACGTGTGCCTGCTCTGTATCATTTTCAATAAAGACAGCAACGCATCCAGCCGCCTTTGCACATAAAATATCCGTGTCTTTATCGCCAACATACCAAATAGCTGTGCGCGGCGCAGTAATCCCTCCCCGCTCAAAAGCCAGCAAAAGCGGCGCAGGTGAAGGCTTGTCCTCTTTCGCCTCGCCCGCCCCGACAATAGCTGAAAAAACATCATCCCAGCCCATGTGCCGAATTTCTGCTGTAATTAGATTAGCTTTCTTGTTACTGACGACACCGGCTGGAATCCCCTTACGCCGGAGAATATCGATCAAATCATGTGTTCCCGGCATGGCCTCGAAACCGCCCAGATGATTCTCCAGCACGTAAGATTCAAACTGTGTTTTAGCCTCTTCACGCCTCTCGCCGTAAATCTCCGTATAGAGTTTTTCACGCGGGCCGCCGAAATAGCCTTCAAACGCCTCAAGGCTAAACGGCTCCATGGAAAGCCGGTTGTGAACATGCAGATGCGCGGCGTATAGAAATTTAAAGCTATCGGCCAACGTGCCGTCCCAATCAAAGAAAACGGCTTGAGGCGCAGAGATCGGAACTGTTTGAGATATTGAGTTCATGCGCCCTTTCTACAACACGGCCCTGCGGATGTCGATGGGGGCGCCGTAAATATACTGTGCCGATTTAACGTAGTTATCTGTGAGGTCCGTAACATAAAAATCCCTGCGCCCCTCCCGGTCCAAATCCCGGTCGATTTCGGGATGGCGGCGTAGATAATCCTCAAGCTTCAGTGGGATAATCTCATCTTGTGAAATCACGTCCAGCCCTGTCTGGGTACGGATTGTCTCCTTCAGACACACATAATGCGTACACCCCAGAATAAGCGTTTCAATCTTTTGCGCCAAAAGTGGCGCGAGATAATGCGCCAGTACGGAGTCCAGCCACGGCGTGCCCTCATGTTCAATAAGGGGAACAAGCAAAGGTGTGGCCTGCTGCTCGAAGCGAATAGCCGGGTTTATTTTCCGGAGTTCCTGCGGATAGATTTCCGAGCGCACGATATAATTCGTGCCGATCAGGCCAATATACCGGGCACCCCGCTCCAGCGCAGCTTCTAATGTCGGGACGACGACACCCAAAATACGCCGCTCAGGGTAATGTACCGGGAGCCATTCCTGCTGCAAGCGCCGTAGCGCAGCTGCGCTCGCGGTATTACAGGCCACGATGACAAGCCGGCAATCCTGTGCGCCCAGAAGAAACTCCATCGCTGCACGCGTACACTCATAAATAGTGTCTTCCGAGCGGTTTCCGTAGGGTAGATGAAGCGTGTCCCCCAGATACACCGTATCCACTGCATCCAAATGGCGGTTGATTGCCTCGGCAATCATCAGCCCCCCAAGGCCGGAGTCAAAAATCCCAAGTTTCATAAGAGGTTATCCGCGCTCTTGCTCTAAAAACCGCATGACTAAAAAAGGTCGACCTGAACGGAAAACATTTTTTCGACATTATGAATTTGCGTATGGGACGCCAAAATCACAATCGTATCGCCGGGTCTGACGATGAAATCCGGATCTGGGATAATGATTTTTTCGCCCCGGATCAAAGCACCAACAATAATTTCCCGGGGCAGATTAATATCTTCCACTGCCGTATTAACAATAGAGGATGCTTCGGACACTTCGGCCTCAATCACCTCTGCAAAACCGTCATACAGATTATGTAGCCCTCTGATCCGTCCTCTGCGGACATGCTGCATGATCGTGGCCACGATAATAGAGCGCGGCGAAATCAGGGAGTCGATCCCGAGTGTTCCAATTAACGGTAAATAGGCGTTATTGCTGACGAGCGTAATGGCCCGCTTGCAACCATATTGCTTGGATAGGAGAGAACCGAGAATATTGCTCTCATCATCATTTGTGACGGCAACGAACGTTTCAACATGCTCGATCGAGGATTCCTCAAGGATATCTCTATTCAAACTGCTCCCGTGCAGGATCGTCATACCCTCAAACTGCTCACTGAGATAGCGGGCGCGCTCTTCATTTTGTTCGATGACTTTGATTCTGACGCCCGGCGCACGTTCTTTGAGCAAGGTCAGCAGCCCGACACCGATATTGCCGCCGCCCGCAATGACGATGCTGCGCGCTTCGGCTTCCTCGTGCCCGAATACGGCCATCGTGCGGCGCAGATGCTTCGTATCGACAATAAAAAAGACCTCATCCCCGACTTCAAGCTGATCATTTTCATCCAGAATAACCGGACGGCCATTCCGCAAAATCGCGACGACCTGAAAGGATAAATCGGGAAATAATGTTCGGAGTTCACCCAGCGGCGTGTTTACAACGGGGCAATCCTCCTTACAGAGCGTCCCGATCATATGCGCCAGCCCGTCGCCGAGCGTAATCACCGAGGTCGTCCCCGGCACGGCCAGCCTTTGATAGATATCATTCGCGATTACGACTTCGGGTGAAATAATAACATCAATCGGCATATGCGCCCGGCTGAACAGGTTCGACCAGGCCGGTTCCAGATAAGCTTGCTCCCGTATGCGTGCAATCTTTTTGGGAATACCGAACAGGGAATGGCCAATCTGGCAAGCGACCATATTGACCTCGTCGGAACGTGTCACCGCGATGATCATGTCCGCATCGCGAGCGCCGGCGGCGTTTAGGACGTTCGGGTTCGAAGCAAAGCCAACAACACCGTTTACATCAAGTTCATCATTAATCCGGGCGATCAGGGCCTTATTCATATCGATAACGGTCACATCGTTTTCTTCCCGCGAGAGATGAGCTGCGATGCTGTAGCCAACCTGTCCTGCGCCGCATATGATGATCCGCATAGTGTTTCCTTTTCCTTTTACTTATCGGCCTCTTATAAAAAGGCCGGTTTAAAGTCCTTTTACTCTTAAGCCGCTACCCATGGCGTCGCAGAGAGGGCACACCTCCCTCTTGCTCCTCTAAAACAGGCGCAGACTCCTCCAGCATCTTAAGCTTCCGGTGCAAAGCCGAGCGCTCCATCCCGACAAATTTAGCCGTCTGAGAGACATTGCCGCCGAAACGCTCTAACTGCGCCAACAGATACGTACGCTCGAAAGCCTCACGGGCCTCCCGTAAAGGCATATCCGCAAAAACATCAGTATTCAGGTCTCCGCCTCCGGTTTCCGGCAAAGCGCCCGCCTCACCCTCTCTATGCGAAGGGGGTATATCCGGAGGCAGATGCTTTACGCCGTAAGGAGCCTCTGCCGGAAGGTCAGAATAAGCGATTCCGATCCATTCAATTACGTTACGGAGTTGGCGCAGATTTCCGGGCCATGCCCTGTTTTGGAGGTTTTTTAAAGCTTCGCTTGAAAAACTGCGCAAAGGAACAGCCACCCTGTCCACTTCCTCTCGCATAAAGAGCGCCGCAAGCGCCGGTATGTCCTGTGCGCGTTCACGCAAAGGCGGCAAAGCGATATGAAGATTGGCCAGCCTGTCATACAGTTCCGGACGCATACCGCCAAGTTCGTTAGGCGCATTCAGAAAACGGCACGTTGTCCCAATAATACGTGCCTCCAGCGGCAAAGCCTCGCTTCCCACGCTGCCTCCTCCATGGCCAACCCGATAAAAACGCCTTTCCTGAAGGGCGCGGGCGATTTTAGTCTGTATTTCAGGAGGAAGAGCCGTAACCTCATCCAGCACAAGCGTCCCACCGGCGGCCAGTTCCAAAAGCCCCTTTTTTCGTCCTTCCCCCTGATCTTCTACGCCAAAAAGTGCTTTTTCAAAGCCCTCTGACGGAGAGTGCATACAGTTGAAGGTCCGAAGAGCGCTCCCCTTCCGACCAGAGCCATAATGGACCAGCGAGGCCGTATAGCTTTTCCCGCTTCCGGCTTCTCCGCTTAATAAAACAGGCTTGCTGTCTACCGCTGCAACGACCCGGTCCAATGCCTGCTGAGCCGCCTGTATCGCAGGAGAGTGCCCATCCAGACGCCGCGGAATAACAGAATCTCCCTTCAAAAATTCATTTTCACGGCGTAAATGCGCTGCCTCAAGACCGCGCTTGGCCATCATCAGGAGCCTGTCCGCCTTAAAAGGTTTTTCAATAAAATCGTATGCACCCTTTTTAATCGCAGACACCGCTGTTTCCACTGTGCCATGGCCGCTGATCATAACGACAGGAAGATAAGGGTGGTCCGTCTTCACATTTTCAAGGATTTGCATGCCGTCATGCTCGCTGCCCTGAAGCCAGATATCGAGAATGATCATATCCGGTACATGGTCGCGCAGCGCAGCATAGGCCCCTGCCGAGCTTGATGCCGTACGGGTTGCGTACCCCTCATCCTGCAAAATGCCCTGAACGAGCCTGAGGATATCCTCCTCATCGTCAACGATTAGAATATCGGGTGCTTTCCGGTTTTCAGACACTCAGGCCGCTCCTCTTGCAGATTCAGGGGCCTTTTCAGAGATGGTAGACTCGGCGGGCAATATCAAAACCATCGTTGCCCCTCCTTCTTTCTTCCACCTTTCCGGCATTTTTAACCATTCAGGCGCACCCGGTACAAGAGCGCCATGATGGTCTTCCATGATTTTTTTGACAATAGCCAGCCCCAGCCCTGTTCCCTTTTTCTTGTGCGTAACGTACGGCTCCATCAGGCGAGAAGGCGCCTCTTCCTTCGGAAGCCCTTGCCCATTATCCCGCACGGCAATCGCGACCTCATCTGCGCCGTAAGGAAGCAAGGCGATATCAATTCGTCCGGCCCTTGGCTCATTTCCGGCAGCGCGTTCTTCATCCTGACGAGCTTTGATCGAATCCAGCGCATTACGAATCAGATTACTCAAAGCCTGCCTGATCTGGCGTTGGTCGAAACAGGCCATAAAGACCTGCTCGTCAAAACCGCTTTCCGAGAACGTAATATCTGGGTGCGCCTGCACGTGAAGCGTCAAAGCGTCTCTGATCTGGAGATTCAGATTTTCATACCTCATCACAGGTTCAGGCATTCTGGCAAAAGAGGAAAACTCGTCGACCATCTTACCAATATCCTCGACATGCCGGATAATAGTATCCGTGCACTGAGAGAACGTTTCCGGATCGTCATCGATCTGTTTGAGATATTTTTTCCTCAGGCGCTCTGCAGAAAGCTGGATCGGGGTCAAAGGGTTCTTGATTTCATGTGCAATCCGGCGCGCGACATCCGCCCAGGCGGCCTTGCGCTGCGCTGATTGCAGGTCTGTAATATCGTCGAAGGTCAAAATTGCTCCAGTATCCTTTTCACCGATCCGTTCAATGACGATCCGAACAAGGAAAACCCGTTGCTCCGTTCCGGGCGCTGCGGCCAGAGGAATTTCAGCCTGCGTGATCTTTCCGGTCCTCTTATGCGCCTGCTCCAGCAAAGGAACAATTTCAGGAATGAGATCACGAATATCGCGGCCCGCTAACGCTTTATCATCCTGTTTTAGCAGCTCTGCGGCGGCGGCATTGGCAATATGAATTTTCCCAGCCTGATCCACGCCGATAACGCCGGAGGTTACCCCGGCCAGAACCGTCTCCGTAAAGCGGCGGCGCTCATCAAGTTGCCTGTTCGTCTGGATAAGCTGGCTTTGCTGTTCCTGAATCTGGCGGGTCATACGGTTGAAGGCCTGCGCAAGATAATCAAACTCCTGAAGCGTTTTTTCTTCCGGTACCCGTGCGCTCAAATCCCCGGCCCTGACCCTGTCTACTGTGGTAATCAAAGTACTGATTGGCGACACAATCTGCCGTGCAAGCACGAAACCGAACCAGATCGCCGCAAAGAGCAGCAAAAGCGCAACAATGATAAAAATCATCGTCATGGTGATTTGCAGGCCAGAATAGCGCGATTGCAGGCTTGCATAATCCTGCGCAGCTCTCTGGGTCGCCTCGAGGTGAGACAGGACCTGCGGATCAACCATACGCCCGACGAAAAGATAGCTGTCGATAAAATTATCGAGCTTCATCAAGGCCCGGACGCGGTCATCCGCGCCACCGGTCATGATTACAATCTCCCCCTCATCCGCCTGCTGCATGGCATAGTAGGAGATTTCCTCAAACTCCAGAGAGAATGTGAGGCTGGAGCGGGCGAGAATCCGCCCGTCCGAATCGAACACGATAGCCTCCGACAAATTCCGTAGGGCGGACTGGGTCTGGATAAACTGTGAAAATGCGTTTTCATTGGTGAGTAGAATATGCGCCTGCCGGTTTAGATCGTTGGCCATGGCCAGAATATCGGCCCGGATAAGCTGCTGATGCTCCTCCAGATAGGCTTCAGCAACCGCGTGGGAGCGCTCTACGGCAGTCTGCACGCGCTGAGAAAACCATGTTTGCACACCAAAGTGGAAGAAAAAGAGCGAAAATACCGTCATCACGATCGCCGGGACGGCGGCCAGCACGCTGAAAATATAGACAAGGCGGACATGAAGGTGGGAGCCGGCCAACCCTCTTTTCCGGCCACTCCACAGGCCGACGATCCGCCTTGCGACAAGGCTGCCGAGCAGGAGCAGAATGACCAAATCAACGTTCAACAACCGGATCACCGTATCCGGGTCGTTTCCAAGCGGCGGCGTTTCAGTTAATGCGGCATAGGTCGCAATTCCGCTGATCAGAGCGGCCAGCACAAGAAACGCCGCCAGCCCGTTTTGCCACAGGCGGGAGCGTCCCGGTTGCGGGGAACCGAAGAGACGCGCTTTGACAAAGCGTTTAAAAGCCTCCCCCATACGGCCCGTTAAAGCTTCCGAGGAGCCATCCGCAACGTCTTGGCTGTCTTTTTGCCCTTTTCCAAACATTTCAAGCCTGATAAGTCTATGAAACAGGTTCCGTTTTTTTACACATAACACGACCAATAGGCAAGGATGACCCTCACCCCCTCTTCGAAAACACCTTCCCCTGCTCCCGCTGTACACGTCCTGATCGCAGCAGCCGGTTCAGGGACACGAATGGGTGGAGACATACCAAAGCAATATATGCCCCTCCACGGACAAAGCCTTTTACGGCGCTCTGTTCAGGCGTTTTTAACCCTCGAGCGAATTGCATCCGTTAGTGTCATCGCCGATCCAGAGCACACAAAATGGTATCATGACGCGCTCTCAGGCCTTGCAATTGACAGGGTCATCAAAGGCGGAAACAGTAGAAAAAGTAGTGTTTTTAACGGACTAAAAAGACTTCCTCATGTAAAAGATGATGACTTAATCCTGATCCATGATGCGGCAAGGCCCCTCGTAGAAAAAACCGATATTCTCAACCTGATCGAAGCACTTGAGCATTGTGAAGCCGCATCTTTAGCCGTTCCCATCAGCGATACGCTCCGGCGGGAAGATACAGGTGCGTATACGGAGAGAACCGGTCTGTGGGCGCTCCAGACACCACAGGGCTTTCGCTATGAGACTCTTTTACGCGCACATGAAAAATCAGGGGCCCAAGATTATACGGATGATACGGGTCTTGTCTCGGCGCTCGGCATTCCGGTAAAACTGGTGCAGGGACATAAACGCAACTTCAAGATCACGACACAGGACGACATGGAGATAGCTAAAGCCCTTCTGAATGATGGCGAAACCCGTACAGGCAGCGGGTTCGACGTGCACGCCTTTGACCCGAACGCACCTGGCCCTGTACGCCTATGCGGACTGGATATTCCGCATGAGCATTCCTTAAGTGGTCACTCCGATGCCGATGTCGGGCTTCATGCCCTGACGGACGCACTCCTTGGTGCGCTGGGCGCAGGCGATATCGGGCAACATTTCCCCCCATCCGATCCTGCAAATAAGGGGCTGGATAGCGCGATATTCCTCCGCAAGGCCGTTGATCTGATCGCGGACTGCGGTGGGCGGATCATTAATCTCGATGTGACCCTTATCTGCGAAGCTCCTAAAATCGGCCCGCACCGCGAGTCTATGCGCAGCAGGATCGCAGAAATTACAGGCCTTAGAAAGAGCCGCGTCAGTGTCAAAGCCACAACAACGGAGCGTTTAGGGTTCACGGGCCGCGGCGAAGGGATCGCGGCGCAGGCGCTGGCGACGATCATGGTGCCGTATGAATAGCGGCAAGCATAAAAAACACCCCTCCCTGAAAGACCCGGCGATCCTGCTGGCCACATGGTTCGGCTGCGGACTGGCCCGGAAAGCGCCCGGCACATGGGGCAGCCTCGGCGCACTTCCGCCCGGCCTGCTACTCGGCCATTATGGCGGGGCGGGCGCGCTGGGTATGGCCGCCATTCTGATCACCGCCATAGGCTTTTGGGCCGCGGAACGCTACGACAAGGCTGCTGGAGCACATGACAGCAAACAAATCGTTATTGATGAAGTCGCCGGGCAATGGCTTAGCCTCCTACCCCTCTTTGTGCTCGGCAACTTAAGTTGGGTTTTAGTCGTAGCGGCCTTCGCCCTTTTTCGCTTCTTTGACATCCTCAAACCGTGGCCGGTCTCTTTTTTCGATAAAAAAGTCAAAGGTGCAGCCGGGGTCATGCTGGACGATATCGCCGCCGGCTGTTATGCCGCGCTGTGCCTGACAGGAGTTCTTTATGCAGGATTTGGTTAAGGCGCTCTTCAAACAGCTTGAGGCGCACGGTGAAAAGCTCGCCTGCGCGGAGTCCTGCACGGGTGGATTACTGGCCGCAGCGCTTACGGATGTCCCCGGCGCTTCAGGTTTTTTCGACCGCGGCTTTGTGACCTATTCTAATGAAGCCAAAACAGAGATGCTCGGCGTTCCTGAAGCGACCCTTTCCGCACATGGCGCCGTCAGCGCCGAAACCGCGCAGGCCATGGCAGAGGGTGCCCTCAAGAACAGCAGGGCTGCTATCGCTGTCTCCATCACTGGGATTGCCGGCCCGGATGGAGCCAGCGCAGAAAAACCGGTTGGGCTTGTCTGGTTCGGCTATGCATATGCGCGTGGGAATCTTCTAAAAACCGAGCACAGACTTTTTTCAGGAGACCGCCGCGCTATCCGGGCACAATCCGCCCAAACAGCCCTCACAGGCCTCTTAAGCATTCTGGAGGACAACCCATGAGCAAAACCGCCCTGATTTCAGGCTGCGACGCCAATTATTACCCGATGCTGCGTGAGTGGCTGCATTCCGTGCGCCGTTTCCCGGAAAGCGCAGACATGGATAT
>JAGRKA010000033.1 GCA_020442475.1 Alphaproteobacteria bacterium
GGACATCATCATCAGGGCGGGCAGGAGGTTGTCTTCCCAAAATACAGACACGAGCCAGACGCGATGCGCCGTAAATTCGCTTGTGACGTGGTCGCGAATCCGGGGGGAGGAACCATCGGGCGGTAAAAACCACTCCTCCCATGAAACGGGGATAACTTCTGCCGCGCACGAACAGCAGCCGAGAGCCTGCGCACGGGGCGTAAAGGATAAAAGCGCGGCGCAGAAAAACGCCCCGAAAAAGGCCGTCGTCCCTATAGTTTTTATTTTGCGCCTTATAAGCATGCTTATCCTTACCTTTTACCTACTCCTGTTGTTTCAGATCCGCTTCCGCATCTTTAAATTGCGTGCGCAGGCGCGAAGAAAGCAACACGGACATCGCCATTTCCTGACGGAGCTGGCTTTCATAAATCGCCCGGTCCAGCATTAGATCGATGGCTTTTAACGCGACGCTTTTCCGGGCGACGTTCGCGGGTTTGTCATAGAGGTTGGCGTAAAAATCCGGGTTCTGGTAGATTTTTTTGGCCAGAACTTCAAGCTGCGCGTAATAGCTGGGGTAAACTTCAGGGCCGTAGGCCGGATCACCCAGATATTCCGCGACCTCTCTTTCCGGAATGCCGAGTTCCGTCAAAACCGCGCCCAGATATTTCCACGAATCGTTCCCGCCCGTAGCGGGCGGGACGGCACCAACCCAAGGGGCGGACGTACCTACTGCACGCATTCCGGCAATAGCGTTAAAGGAGTTCTCGGCGACCGAGCGTTTGGCCTGTACGGCGCGCAAAGCTAGATAAAGATGCTGGTACTCTTTGTTTTTCAGGCTTTCTGCGTCGATATCACGAGTCAAAATATTATGGCCGTATAAATTATTGCCCAGAGACATCACGCCGAGTTCGTCCCCCGTGTTGGACCATGTATTCGTTACATCGACATCTAACGTTCTGCGGTTTTCGATCATGCGCGTATAATCGATGTCACTGTTCATACGCTCTTTCAAAGGGGAGGGGGTACGGTTGCACGCCAGAGTAAGCCCGGAATCCGTAACGGAGCTTTTCCAGTTATTATCATGCTGGTCGCAATAATGGTCCGCGAACTGGGTCCAGCGGTTTTCCTTGTCATGGTCGCGTTTGGCCGCGCCGCTCATATTATTCGTGCCCAGATGGCGGGCTATCTGTCTTTGGCTCAGGGCCAGCGCTGTAAACCGTGAGAAGGATTCCGAGTGGGCCATGGAGCGTACATTCGTGCCGAACCAGCAAAAATCCTCGCTGGGCTGGTAGTCTCTATGGGCCTGAAGCTGTAATTCCTGAAACAGGCGCTGCGTTTCAAGCTGATGCTTGGCGTCGAAGAATGCCCCGATAATCTGGACCTGCTGCATGGCGACGGCAGACATCTGCTCGGTGAAAAGCTGAAGGGCCGCCAGAATGTTATCTTTAAAAAACGTATCGGTCAGCCATTCCCGGTGATTCGTGAATTCATTGGAGACATGCTGCATAATTTCGACCTCGCCTGTCGCGTGGTGCGCTTTAACGGCGGCAACGGCGGCATCGCAGTCGCCTTGGACGCAGCTGTTACAGCAACCGATGCACGCATACGCTTTGGAAGGCGTTAAAGTTACGGTGGACAGGGCGAGAATAAAGACGGCAAGAACGGGGAGGGCAGCCTTGACGGCGCATGAAAGAAATGCTGCTGCTTTAGTGACCGGTTCTGAACTTGGCAACTCCACTTCCCCTCGCTTTTGGTGAGCATGTCAGAAAATATACCCAAACCTTTACCATTCTAACACAAGCTTTTTGCAAATAGCACATTTTCAAACAGGAAATTATAAAGAAAGCTCTTCGGAGCAGTTGAGAATTATATCTTTTTCGTGCAATGATACAGTTTGAGGGTATTCGTTCCAACAGCCGTGAGATACCAGCCAATGGCCGTAAAGCAAGATAAAAGCTCCACTGAAGCGATGGCGAAGGGGCAGAAAAAAGACTCTGTTGAGGAGGCCGGCGGCCTTGGCACGGTTGTCGTCCGCAACGAATTTTACCGGGACGGGTACCGCAGCCTGTTGCGCCTGACCTTTATTATGGGGCTGACGATTCTAGGGTTGCTGGCGGCGATCTTTTTCGTCATTCAGACGAATCAGCCGGAGAACAGATATTTTGCGACGACCGAGGACGGGCGGCTCGTGCCGATGGTGCCGTTGAGCGAGCCGAATCTGAGTACGCCGGCGCTGATGTCTTGGGTCGCGCAGGCTTGCACGGAGGTGATGACGTTCGGCTTTAACGATTACAGGCGGCGTCTTCAGGAGGCGTCAAGAAATTTCACCCGGCGCGGCTGGGAGAGTTTTACGCTGGCGTTACAGCGTTCGAGGATTATCGACATGGTCGAGGCGAATCAGCAGGTTGTCTCGGCTGCGCCGCAAGGGGCGCCTATCCTTGAGTCCGAGGGGATGGTTGCGGGGCGTTATCAGTGGGTCGTTCAGATTCCTATGACGTTGACGTATCAGTCGGGTGACCGTCAGAAATCGGATTCGCTCCTTATTACGGTTGTTATCGTGCGCGTTCCGCGCTTGGAAAGTCCGAACGGAATCGGGATCGAGCAATGGATCGCTTCGCCGCGTTAGGGGTGCGTCCGCGGGGTGGGGCGGAAGAACAAGCCTGTGTGTTTTTCTGTTTTTTCTATGTTTCTCAGGTGACAGGCGGTTTTTAAGGTTATATCCTTTCCCGTGGATATTTGCTGCGAAAATTTTTATAAAGCGCTTTTGAATGAGTGAAACGAAATCAGTGTCGTCAGTTTACCGGAAGCGTCTGGTCGCCTTTTGTGCGGCAGGCCTGTTCTTTATAGCGGGAGGGACTTGGGTTTCCTCTGCTTTTGCGCAAAATGGAGGGCCTTTTCTGCCGGGGCAAGAGGAGGATTCTTCGCCGTCTTTGCCGTCTTCTCTCCCGGTTTCGCCGCCTTCACCGCCGGGGGCCGTCCTGCCGCCCGGCCCTCCCGGGCAGGCTTTCTCTTTCGGGGAAGATGCGCAGTTCGATTTTGAAAAAGATTCGGAGACATTGGAGGAGGAAGCCCGCCGGGAGGCGTTCGATGCCGCTCTCCAAGGGCTTTTACCTCTCCGGCCCGACGAGATTCGCGAGCTTCTTGAGCGTTTTGACAAGACTCAAGAATCTGTGGAGTTGCCGGTTTATCCTTATCCGAAGCCTGAGCTCAAGGTCGAGCAGATTTCGCTTGATCCGGGTGTAAAGCCTGCTGTTTTGAAAACCGCGTACGGGCATGTAACGTCAATCGGCTTTTTGGATGTGTCGGGTGCCCCTTGGCCGATTGAGGATATTAGTTGGGCGGGTGATTTTGAGGTTATCGAGGGGTCGGCCAAAGGTATGTCCCATATTGTGAATATTTCTCCGCAATCCGAGTTCGCCTACGGAAATATGGTCGTGCGCCTTCTGACTCTTAAGACGCCGGTGATTTTGACGTTGGAGGCAAATAGAGAGATCGTCTATTACCGTTTCGACGCGATCGTTCCCGATTACGGTCCTTTTGCCGAAGCGCCTTTGATTGAGGCCGGTATCACGACAAAGGCGGGCGATCAGGATATGACGAGTGTCTTGGAGGGGGTTATTCCCCCCGAAGCCGAGCGTTTGAAAGTTTCGGGGACCGATGCGCGTACAAGCGCTTACCGCTATAACGGCATGACCTATTTGCGGACGCCTCTGACCTTATTGTCTCCGGGGTGGGACAGCTCCGTGGCTTCCGCCGATGGAACCCGGGTTTACAGTTTTGGAGATGCCCCCGTCGTCCTGTTATCCGACAAGGGTAAAATGACCAGAGTGCATCTGTCTGACCGCGAGGATATTTTGGATGAGTGATAATCTGGATGGTGACGATCTCGATCTCGGTGAAGCCGGTTTTGACGATTTTGAGAAAAAGGGCGGGACGCTTGGCGATCTTTGGCGCGATAACCCGCTTGTTAAAGTCGGTGTCGTCGCGGTCGCGATCATCGTTATTTTTGGCGGGATCGTTCTGTTCGGGGGAGGCGGGGAGCAATCTGAGGTCTCGGTTGTACCCTCTGCACCGGATATAGCGGCACCGCCGGGGACCGGGAGCGCAACACCGGAATATATAGAGGCGATCGAGGAGGCGAACGAACAAAGAATCGAGGAGGCCTATAAGGAAGGCAGCAGCGCTTTGCCGACACCTATCGATCCCCCGTCCGGCCGTCTGGCGGTTCCGGAGGAAGATGAGGCTGCTATCGATCCGCTTCAGCGCTGGAAAACGCTTCAGGCCGAGCGTCTTGAGCGGGAGCTTCAACAGCAGGAGATTATCGAGCCGGAATCCGCGCCCGAGGACACGGCGCGCGCGGAGGCTATACAGGCGCTTTCCGAGCTTATGTCGGAGCAGATGTCATCTATTCTTGAGAAAACATCGACGACCCAGTTGTCGCATCTGGACGTAACTGAGCCGTCCGCTCTCGAAGAACTTCAGAATGCCGACGCGGATGGCGACGGCGAGGCTGACGAATTCGAAGAGATGTCGATTGCCGAAGTATTGTTCCCGGCCGGGGAAATCGTTTACGCGCAGCTTTTGACGGAGGCTAATACTGACGTTCCGGGGCCTGTGCTTGCGGAGATTATGTCAGGTCCGTTCAAAGGATATAGGGTGCTCGGATCGTTTCAGGAAAACAACGAGCTTCTAACCCTTAATTTCGATACGATTATTATTGACGGGATTAGTAAAAGCATTGAGGCTGTGGCGCTCGATCCCGATACGACTTTGCCGGGGATAGCGACCGATGTGGACCACCATTATCTTGTGCGGGTCGTGATGCCGATTGCTGCTGCTTTTGTCAAAGGGGTAGCCGGAGCGATTGCTGATACGGGCCGCACGACTGTGACGGTCGAGGGGGAGACGGTTGTTCAGGACGAAACGGAAGCTGATACTCGTGAAGAAATCGCGGCCGGGATTGAGGAAGCCGGAGAGGAGTTAGGCAGCATTTTGGAAGATATTGCCGGGGATACCGAGGTGACGGTTCGTATAAGGGCTGGGACGCCTTTCGGCCTTCTGTTCCTCGAATCCGTCTTGGATGAGGAAGATACCTAAAAGAGACGAATGCTGGAGGTTTACGAGCTATGAGCGATGCGCATAAAAAAGATGAAACGCCCGAAGACGATTTCGAGCTGGATGATTTCGATGACGGCGATGTTGATGATTTTTCAGACGATGAGCCTTGGGACGATTCGGATGATGATCTGATCGCCGAGGGAGATGCCGTTGCGGATTCAGAGGAGTCCGCAGAAGAGCGTCCGGTGAAAAAGAAGAATAAGGTTTTTACGCTTGCTCTTATCGGCGGCGCCTCTGTCGTGGCGCTTGTGATTTTGGCTTCAACGCTGGGGGGGGCACCCAAAACATCCTCTCCGGGTATGACGGCAGGCGATCAGGCGTCCTCAGCGCTTCCGGGGTTTGGGGACGGGACGGATTTGCCGCCTCAGCCTACGCCGATACAGGCTGATAGTGCCGATGCGCCTGCGGAGCGTGCTTCTGGTGATGTTTTGACCCCTATGCCGCCTGCGGGTGATGATATGGAGGCCGAGCTTGCCGATCTTGGTTTTGATCTGGGCGGCGGTGCGCAGCCTGAGGGGAAAAGTGCCGGGCAAGAGAACGAGGCCGGGTTAGATGAGGCCGCCGGTACGAATAAGCCGCTCGCTGAGGTTGAAATCGATGAATTAACGGCGACACCGCCCTTAAGCGAGGCCGAATCTGCCCGTCTTGCGCAGGTTGATATGGAAGAGACTCTATCTGAGCTGTCGGCACCTTCTCCTTCTTCTCCGGCCTCTATTCCTGCCGCACCTCCTCAGATTGCCGCGGGGGCGGACCCGGCTGAAATCAAAAGGCTTGACGGGGAGATAGAGCGTCTGGATGAAAAACTGGCAGCGGTCAGTGCCGATTTATCCCAGAAAATGGCCGTGACGGATGCCAAGCTTGACGATGTTGCGCAGACGCTCGAAACTTTGGGGAATAAGTTGGACAAGGTTGCCGTACGCCCTGAGCCTGTGCCGGCCCCGGTTTCAAAACCCTCTGCCGTGGCTGCGCCTGCCGCCGCGCCTATACAGAAGGCTCAGCCGCTTCCTGCCTCCGATACTGCGTCTACAGCCAGCGTAACGGATGGACCGCTTTGGGTTCTGCGCTCTGCTCAGCCGGGGAAGGCCGTTTTATCCGAGAAGGGTTCAAACGACCTCAAAACCGTTGAGGTTGGTGATTCGTTGAAGGGAATCGGTAAAATTGTCGCGATTCAAAAGGTCGATGGCCGCTGGGTCGTGCAAGGTATGCAGGGAATCATCTCCCAGTAGATATCTTTTTGCCGTTTTTCGGGAATCCGGCAACGTTTTCTTTACTAATGAGATATAATCTCTAGGGGAAAGGCTTCTATTTTTAAGCCTTTCCTTTTTTGATTCAAAGGCTTATACGGAAATTTGCACAATTTATATAAAATGTGATCTAATAAAGTGTGTGGTGTGTAATTTAGTTTAGTATAGAGCGGTAATAGAATGAAAAATCAGGGTACTCGATATCCGGCTTTCGCCGCGCTGTTTATGTTCGCGGCCTTTATCTTCTTCCAGACCTCTCTGGCTTTCGCCGGAGACGCCAACGACATTATCGACAATATGGAGACGAGCGTAACGCTCCTTCCGGGGCTGATTACGGCGGCGTCTTACCTGTTAGCTCTTCTGTTCGGCGTTCTGGGTATTTTGAAGATCAGGGACCATGTCGAAAATCCCAACCAGACACCTTTGCGTGAAGGGCTCATCCGTTTTATCGCCGGGGGCGCCCTTGTGGCCCTGCCCACCCTGTATGATGCGATGGAAACGACAATCAATGGTGGGGTTCCGCTCTTGTTCGACCAGACCAGAGGGGGCGCCACAGTTGTCGAGAGACTCTCTATCGGCGGGATGACCGCGCTGATCCAGCCTTTCGACTTTGACGATATCCTGAGATCAATTATCGATACCACCAATCAATTGCCGGGTCTGGCAACGGGATTGTCTTACCTACTTGGCCTTATTTTAGGTGTCGCAGGTATTCTGAAACTGAAGAGTCATATTGAAAATCCGACGCAAACCCCTATGAAGGAAGGGATTATCCGTCTTCTTGTCGGGGGTGCGCTGTTTGCGTTGCCGACTGTGTTCGATGCGGCCTACACCGCGATTACAGGCACGAATACGACGCTGTTCAGCCCGTCCGATACGCTGTCCGGGGCGATAGTGGGGGTTATCGGTGGTATAATCGGTGCACTCGGAATCGGGATCAACGGCGTTCTGGTGAATATCACAAGCTCGATTGAGGAAGCGCCCGGCTTTATTACCGCCGTGGCGTATCTGACCGGGATATTGTTCGTTATTATCGGTATCCTTAAAGTCAAGGAGCATGTCGATAATCCAACGCAGGCGCCGCTGAAAGACGGCATTATCTATCTGCTGATTGGCGGGGCGTTCTTCGCCATTCCTGTAATTTATCAGGCCATGTACGAAGCGTTGGGCGGAGACGCAGGTGTCTTGGGCTCTATTACGTCCTTGTTTGGCGCTGCCGGGTGGCTATGGTCTGCGGATGACGGCGATTTCCAGTGCGGCACTATGCTTGTAGACCGTGATCTGGGATCCGTCCTCTGTAACCTCATGGCGTTCAATGCCGCCTGGCCGGGCTTCCTGAAGGCGATGGCCTATCTGTTTGGCCTTGTGCTCGGTTTCTGGGGGCTGATCAAAATTAAAAACCACGTCCTGAACCCCGCGCAGACACCATTATCGGAGGGGATTTCCCGTCTGATCGCGGGCGGGGCCTTCTTTGCGCTGCCTCTGATTGTTGAAACGGCCCGCATATCCATTACGCCGGCTGTTGTAACCGCATTATCAACAATTACGGTCAATACCGGCTTTAACGGAAATCCAACATGTGTTCTGGGCGGCGGCGGGCTTGACAACGCCTTGAACTGCCTGATGGAGAGTATTTTTGGCGCCTTGCCGGTTGCGATGAATTTCTTCGGCTTTATTGCCGGGACGATTTTGATCATGATCGGGATTTCCCGCCTGATCAAGACGGCGCAGGACGGTCCGCGCGGCCCCGGCGGGCTGGGGACGATGGTAACCTTCCTGGCGGGCGGTGCGCTGATTTCCTTCAACCCGCTGATCCGGACCTTTACGGCATCGTTGTTTGGTTTTGATATGGATCTTTTAAATGGTGCACTTGGGGGGAAGACAAAGACCAACGCGGTTCTGGTTTATACAAGCGGGATGTCGCCAACGGAGATTGTGCATGCCCATACGGTCATCAGCGCGATCTTGAAATTTATGATCCTCGTTGGACTTATCAGCTTCGTTCGGGGTATATTTATAGTAAGGAATGTTGCCGAAGGCAACCAACAAGCCTCGATCATGGCGGGCGTAACGCATCTACTTGGCGGCGCGCTGGCTGTGAATCTAGGGCCGTTACTTGGCGCTGTTCAAAACACGCTGGGTATATCGGCATACGGTATCGTTTTTTCCTGAAGAACCTTGCGTATGGTGCGCACGGAAAAGCAGGGAAGGCGGTGAATGTAAAAGTGAGCAAACTAACCTTTGGTAGAGGAGAAAAACTATGCTTAAGAAAACATACTATAAAATGGGTGCGGCTATGACGGCGGGGATGCTGGCGATGTCCGGCGGAGCGGCTCATGCGGGGACGAATACGTTCAGCACGATTGCAGAGAACATGCAGCTGTCCGCTTCGGCCATTCCGGGTCTGTTGACGGCCTTGGCGTATCTGTTCGGTCTGCTGCTGGCTGTCCTTGGCGTGATGAAAATCAAGGATCACGTTGAGAACCCGACGCAGACGCCGCTGAAAGACGGTGCGATTCGTCTGGCTGCCGGTGGTGCGCTGTTTGCGTTGCCGATTATGCTGGAAGCGATGTTTGAGACAATCAACGGCGGTACTGTCGGTAACTCTGCCAATACGCAGGCTGCAAGCCTGAGAACGGCGGACTTCGCAATCCACTAATAGTGATTGTAATGGATATTATTCCGTTAACACTGGGTATCGCCCGTCCCGTGCGCAAAGCCGGGGCGGGCGGTCCCGTTTCTTCAAAAGGGGCGGATTCGCAGGACTCTGCCGCCGGGAAAATTCCTGCCGAAACCAAACAGAGGATTTTCGAGCGAGACCATTTCACATGCCGCTGCTGCCATTTTCAGTCCAAGAAATATCAGGAAGTGCATGCGCTGAATAATGACAATACGGATTTGCGGGACAAAAATCTTATTACGGTCTGTATTTTTTGCCATCAATGCTTCAACCTTGAAAAAGTCAGTGAGATGCGCTCGGGGGTTTTATTGTGGCTGCCTGAGATCGAACAGGCAAGGTTGCACCATATTGCGCGCGCGATTTACGTGGCGCGGATTTCTCAAGGACCGGTCGCGGAGGCCGCGCGTAAATCTCTGGATGCGCTGATGGCCCGGCGTGAGGAGGTCAAAAGGCGCCTTCAGACGGATGATCCCTATATTCTGGCGACCGTTTTACGGGATTATCTTGGAGATCAGCATTATGAGCGCCGGGAATCCAAGCTTAAAGGCGTAAGGCTGTTTCCGTTGGATAGGCGGATCATTAAAGAGGCCGATCTTGAATTTAACCAGTTTCCCCAGATTCTGGCTTATTGGCGTTCCAAGGACGGGCCGTTCGGAAAGAAAACGCCACCGCAATGGGTATCTATTTACCAGACAATTTTGGCTCAAACGGGTTAGAGGCGCCTTCACTCGGCTTATTTATAAACAGGCTCTGATGTGGGTGGAAAGGCGCTATGCCGACAAAGCGCTATGATAGAAGCGGGCGGTCGGTTATAAAGAGAAGATTCGTTCGGATAATTTCGCAGCTTTAGATAGAGCAGAGCCTCGATGAATTTTTTAACTAAATCCTTAATGCCTTTCCAAAAAATGTTTCGGCAGTCCGTTTCATCTTTTATCCGCCTTGAAACGGCGGAGAATGAGACGACGATTGTCGCGGCGGACGGGTCTTTGGTGTCCTATATCAAGGTCGAAGGAAGCCGTCAGATTATCGGTGAGGAAGAGTATAACCACATCGTTGAATCGGCCACGATCAAGATCGGCTCGCGTTTCGACCGGCAGGGCCACGCGATGCAGATTTATTTCGTCCGTGATCCGGGCAGAATTGGCGAAAGGCTGCAATCCCTTATCCGGCCCAGCCGTTTGAGCGCCCAGTCGATCGGTCTTGAAATCGATGATCTGATACAGGAGCGGGTCAACCACCTTGAGCGTTTTTTGACGCATGAGGAGCTTTATTTCGTTCTCTGGACCCGTCCGACGATTCTGACCAAAAACGAGTTTGAACGCAGCAAAAAGGACGCACGGGAAAACGCCAAAAAATGGCTCCCCGCAGGATTCTCACAATATCCTTATGCCACGCTTGAGCCGTTGCGCGCTCGCCATAAAAGCTTTGTGGCCGCGGCCAGCGCCGCGCTCAACGAGATGGGAATCAGAGGGCAGTTGATGGAGGTGCATGACGCGCTGCGCAGTATCCGGAACAATTTGTTCCCGGACCGGGCGAATGAAAACTGGCGCGCTTGCCTTCCGGGGGACCCGATCCCGGTCCGTGCGCCGACCAGCAAGGTCGATATGTCGGATATCCTTTGGCCGAATCTGCCCGAGCAGATTACGGCGGCTGATGCCAAAACGCTGGGCCGTTCCATTGTACGGATTGGCAATACGCTCTGGGCTGGCGGGGACATGACGCTGGGGCCGATGGACGCGACGGCGTTCCCTGTGCTTTTGGGGCGGCTTGTGGATGCGGATATTCCTTTTCGGATATCGTTCCTGCTGGAGGGCGGCGGCGCGCAGGCAACCCAGTTCCGGGCTTTTATCTCGACGCTTATGGGGCCGACCAACGCGGCGAACAAGCAGATCAAATATTCTCTCGAAGGGCTTCAGGCCATGGCCCGCAGCGAGCCGGTCGTCCGGATGCGCGTGTCTTTTGCGACATGGTGCTCTATCGACGAGCGAGACGCGATCACCGACCGGCTGTCCATCCTGTTGCAGGCGGTCGAGAGCTGGGGGTATGCGCAGGTCAGCGAATTTTCGGGCGACCCGCTTGATTGCGTGATGTCTTCGGCCATGGGGATTCATTGTGGCGGGACGGCACCGACCGGTATCGCGCCGATGAAGGAGATGATGAAACTCATCCCTTGGCAAAGGCCTTCCAGCCCGTTCGAAGAGGGTGCCATGCTCTTCAGGACGCCGGATGGGAAGGTCTGGCCTTACCAGACCGGGACAAATCTGACGACGACGTGGTTTGATCTTATCTTCGCGCAGCCCGGCGCCGGGAAGTCTGTTTTGCTCAATACGCTCAATCTGGGGACGTGCCTGTCTCCGGGCTTGAGCAAGCTGCCTTATGTCGCCGTTGTTGATATCGGTCCGTCTTCTTCGGGGCTTGTGTCATTGATTCGCGAGGCTTTGCCTCTAAATCGCCAGCATGAGGCCGCTTACTACCGGCTCCAGATGGCGCACCAATATGCCATCAACCCTTTCGATACGCAGCTTGGGTGCCGGACACCGTTCCCGGATGAGCGCAGTTATCTGGTTGAGCTTTTGACATTATTATGTACGCCGCCGGGGTTTGAAAAACCTTATGACGGGATGCAGCAGCTCGCGGGGCTGGTGGTCGATGAGATGTATCGCTGGCGGGACGACAAGGCGGCCAACGCTGAGGCCCGGCCTTATCTGCCGCGCCTTGAATCCGAGGTGGACGAAGCGCTCCAGAAATTCAATGTACATCTGCCCGCTGATCCTTATTGGTGGGATGTGGTTGATAAGATGTTTGATCTGGGGCAGTTCCATATCGCAAATCTGGCCCAGCGCCACGCTGTCCCGACTTTGAACGATTCCATAACCGCTTCGCGCAGGCCGCAAATCCGGACGTTGCTGGAAGAAACATCGGTCGGGTTTAGCTCCGAAACGGTGATCGGCGCGTTTGAACGGATGATTACCTCGGCCATTCGTGAATTTCCGATTTTGTCTTCGGTCACGCAGTTCGATATCGCGGATGCGCGGATATGTTCGCTGGATCTGATGGATGTAGCGCCGCAGGGTGACGAATCCGCCGATCGCCAGACCGGCATCATGTACATGCTTGCGCGTCATGCGCTGGTGCGGAGCTGGTGGATGGGTAAGGAATCCGTGCAATATGTCCCGGAGAAATACCGCGAATATCATGAACTCCGTATTCAGGAAATCTCGGAATCGCCCAAACGTCTTTGCTATGACGAGTTTCACAGGACCAGTAAATCGTCTTCCGTCCGGGCGCAGGTCATACGGGACGTGCGTGAAGGGCGTAAGCGCGGCGTACAGATCGTGCTGACCTCACAGCTTCTGGACGATTTTGATAAGGATATGGTCGATCTTGCGACGGGCGTCTGGGTTTTGGGGACCGCGATTTCCGATAAGGCCGTCGATGACGTGCAGGATCGCTTTGGGCTGAGCAATACGGCTCGTAACGTCATCCGGCATAAGCTCACCGGGCCGAAATCGGTTGGTGCGCCGTGCTTGCTCGTGCTCGGGACAACAGAAGGACGCTATGAGCAGCATTTGTACAATACGTTGGGACCGATTGAATTATGGGCCTTGTCGACATCGTCGGAGGACGTGGCTATCCGTAACAGGCTTTATGCGAAGCTTGGTGCAGGCCGTGCGCGGCAGGTTCTGGCCTCGACCTATCCCGGCGGGAGCGCCCGTACGGAGATACGCCGCCGGGTCTTGTTGCGCAGCGCAGGCGGAGAGACTCGTGCTGCGATGATCAGTACGATTGTTGAGGAGCTTGTCGATGAGATGGTTGAGGCCAGTAAAGTCGCGCAGCGCGAAGAAGCCGTCGGACGCGTAAGAAAACTGATATAAGCGAATGGTTGATACGATAGATAATGAGGACGCGGAGGCAGGGCCGGAGCCGGAAGGCGAAAATACCGCTCCGCTTGACGCTGCCGGCGGGGCTGAAGGGTCTGATCATGCCGGCGGCGAAGATGCGCCTGCGCAGGCTGCTCCCGTGTCCGGTCCAGAAGAGGGCGGCGGCGCTGTTGCAAAGGCTTTCGCCGGTTTCAAGGAGGTCAAGCCGCGTATGACGCTGGCGGAAAGGCGCGAAGCCCGGCGGAAAGCTGCGGAGGAACAAAAGGCGGCGCAGGCTAAAAAGGGCGAGCAGGGAGAAGAGGCGCGGCAAAGCGAGACGGATGACGAAATCGAGGCTGCGCTCGCCGGCAGTACGGTTCAGGCCAAATATGCCAAGAAGAAAAAGAAAACAATTCGTACAATCGGTACGCTGATTTCGACCGTAATTTTGGTCTATGGTATTTACCTCCTGTTTAAACCCTTTCAGGCCCCGCTGACTTACGGCGTATGCAGGGTTTTTCTTGAACTGAACGTTCAATTTCCCGATACGCTCCGCCTCAGCACCGCTGAACAGATCGGTAATACGATGCGGATCTGGTATACGCAGGTCGATGCGTTTGGCCAATACAGGATGGAAAATATTCAATGCCGCTTCGAACGGGATGAAAAGATGGGGTTCCGGGTTGAAAAAATCCTGATTAACCGCCGGGAAATCGCGCCTGAAAGGGTTGAGGCCTTTAATAACATCCTTCCGGTCATCCTTGCCGATCCGCCGAATCTGGACTATCCCGCACCGATTCCCGACGCGCTTAAAGACGTGCAAATCGACGCCGATACGTTCAGAACCCCGTTGTTCTAAACCGCAACCGGCGCTTTAATATGCGGGTGGGATTCATAGCCCGTTAGCTCGAAATCCTCGAAGGTGAAGCCGAAAATATCCGTCACATCCGGGTTGATCCGCATCTGCGGCAAGGGCAGAGGTTCGCGGGAGAGCTGGAGGTTTGTCTGCTCCAGATGGTTGGAATATAGATGCGCATCCCCGAAGCTATGGATGAACTCGCCCGGCTTGAGGCCGCAGACTTGCGCGACCATCATGGTCAAAAGCGCGTAGGAGGCAATGTTAAACGGCACGCCCAGAAAGATATCCGCACTGCGCTGGTAAAGCTGGCAGGAGAGCTTGCCGTCCGCGACATAGAACTGGAAGAAGGCATGGCAAGGCGGCAGCGCCATTTGATCGACAAGGCCGGGATTATAGGCGACAACCAGTAAGCGGCGGCTGTCCGGGTTGTTTTTGATGTGCTCCACGACATTTTTGATTTGATCGATGCTGCGCCCGTCGGCAGTTTGCCAGCTCCGCCACTGTGCACCGTAAACGGGGCCGAGATCGCCGTTTTCGTCCGCCCATTCGTCCCAGATGCTCACGCCGTTTTCCTTTAGATAGGCGATATTCGTCTCGCCTTTCAGGAACCAGAGCAACTCATGAATGATCGAGCGCAGATGGCATTTCTTTGTTGTCACTAACGGGAATCCTGCACTCAGATCAAAGCGCATCTGGTATCCGAAAACGCTTAAGGTTCCCGTTCCGGTGCGGTCTTCCTTCTTTACGCCGTGGTCGCGCACATGGCGCATAAGGTCGAGATATTGTTTCATGCCTCTAATATGGGCGATTCTGGGGAGGGGGTAAAGTTAGAGGTGTGTTTACATAGCAATTATTTGGTGATAATAAAGAATTTTTTGAAAGATTTAGAATGAGTAGCAAGGCTGAAATCGAGCAATCCGTGACGGCTCTTTTTAACGAGAAGCGTAATCTTATTATCGTGTCGGATGTATCGGAGACGCTTTTATTACCTGAGGGGCAGGTGAATACGGATTTATATGCGTTTCTGATTAAAGCAGCTATGGATGAGCATAAGGTGTTTATTGCAAGCCAAGGGCCGCTTCAGATACTTTTGGATATCCATAGACAGTTGCTTTCGAAACAGCTCAAAGACACCTTCTCACAAGAGGCTATCAACGGTTTTTTCCAAGGCCGCTCCATCTATCATAAAGATAGTGTCCGTCTTGCCATGCGGGGGGATGATCAGGAAATCCCTGTCGTGGACCTTGTTATTGATGACGAGGAACCTGATTATGTGGAGTTTCGTGAAAGACTTAATCCAAAAGATCAAGGTGTACAGGCATTTTTTGCAGATTTTACGCAAGGGTAACGTGTGCCTGTTATAGCCATTCCAGTTAAAGATTGAACATCCTCATACTGTCATCCCCGCGGCACGCCTGTGGCGGGCTAAAACGGCGGGGATCTGTAAATGCCATCCGCATTTCACGGCTGACCTTATCTGGATCCCGTTCGTGCAAGCTTTCGCCTTCGCGAAAGCGCGGGCGGGATGACGTTTGAGAGATATGTCCAATTTTTAACTGGAATGGCTACAACACAAAAGTAACCTTATGCGTTAACTCCTTTTTATCTTTTCATGCTTCATGATACACTGCCCGTGCAGATTTTTCCGTGCGGGATTTTCCGCGAACACTCACTGGATATGAAAAGGCCAATATCATGACACGCACCGGGCAGGACACTTTAGGGACACGCAAGACGCTGAGCGTCGATGGTAAGGATTATGATTATTTCTCGCTTAAGGCTGCATCCGAAAAAATAGGTGATATCAGCCGCTTACCCTATACGCTCAAAGTGCTTCTTGAGAATCTTCTGCGCTTCGAGGATGGCCGGACTGTTAAAACAGAGGATATTCAAGCCCTTGCGGACTGGCTTAAGGACAAGCGCTCAAATACGGAGATTGCTTACCGTCCGGCCCGTGTGCTGATGCAGGATTTCACAGGTGTTCCGGCGGTGGTTGATCTGGCGGCGATGCGTGAGGCGATGAAAAGCCTTGGCGGCAATCCGCAGAAGATCAATCCGCTGGTACCGGTGGATCTTGTGATCGACCATTCCGTGATGGTGGACGAGTTTGGAACCCCTAAGGCCTTTCAGGCTAATGTCGAGCGTGAATTCGAGCGCAACGGGGAGCGTTATGAGTTCCTGAAATGGGGGCAGAGCGCGTTTCGGAATTTCCGTGTGGTCCCTCCGGGCACAGGCATTTGCCATCAGGTCAATCTGGAGTATCTGGCCCAGACAGTCTGGGTTGAAGCAGATGAAAATAATACGGAACGAAACGTAGCGTATCCTGATACTTTGGTTGGGACAGACTCCCATACGACGATGGTGAACGGTCTGGCCGTGCTGGGTTGGGGCGTCGGCGGGATCGAGGCTGAGGCGGCCATGCTCGGCCAGCCTGTTTCAATGCTGATCCCGGAAGTGGTTGGCTTTAAGCTCACGGGTGCGATGAAAGAGGGCACGACGGCGACCGATCTTGTGCTGCGTGTTGTAGAGATGCTGCGCAAGCTGGGCGTTGTCGGGAAATTTGTGGAATTTTACGGTGCCGGGCTGGATCATCTCAGCCTTGCCGATCAGGCGACAATCGCGAATATGGCGCCCGAATATGGCGCGACTTGCGGCTTTTTCCCCGTGGATGAGGAAACGCTCAATTACTTGCGCTTTACGGGCCGGGACGAGCACCGCGTCAAGCTGGTGGAGGCTTATGCGAAAGAGCAGGGGCTGTGGCGCGATTCAAATACGCCCGATCCTGAATTCACTGTAACGCTTCATCTGGATCTAGGGGATGTAGAGCCGGCTATTTCCGGGCCCAAGCGCCCGCAGGACCGGATTGTGCTCAGCAATTCCGTTAAAGCATTCGCTAAAGAGTGTCCGGAAGCTAAATCCGTGCCTGTTGAGGGCGCGGATTACACCCTTTCTCATGGGGATGTCGTGATCGCCGCGATTACGAGCTGCACGAACACCTCTAACCCTTCCGTGATGGTCGCTGCCGGGCTGGTTGCGAAAAAGGCGCAGGCGTTGGGTTTGAAGGTCAAGCCGTGGGTGAAAACCTCTCTGGCGCCCGGTTCGCAGGTCGTGACGGATTACCTTGAAAAAGCGGGGCTTCAGGATGATCTGGATGCGTTGGGCTTTAACACGGTTGGCTATGGCTGTACGACCTGTATCGGCAATTCCGGGCCCTTGCCGGGGCCGGTGGGCAAGGCGGTCGAGCAGGGTGATTTAAACGTGACGGCGGTGCTGTCCGGTAACCGGAATTTCGAAGGGCGGATCTCGCCGCATGTGAAATCCAACTATCTTGCCTCGCCGCCGCTGGTCGTGGTCTATGCGATTGCAGGTTCCATGAAGGTGGATCTGTATAACGAGCCGCTGGGGCAGGATCAGAACGGCAACGACGTTTACATGAAAGATATATGGCCGACCAATGCGGAAGTCGCTGAGACGGTTAAGGCTTGCCTGACGCCCTCTATGTTCAAGGAGCGCTACGCCGATGTCTTTAAGGGGCCGCGGGAGTGGCAGGCGATCGGGGGCGGTGCCACTGGGGAAACCTATAATTGGCAGGATAGCTCGACCTATATCCAGAACCCGCCTTTCTTCGAGCATATGGATGCGCAGGCCGGGGATGTGAACGATATTCAGGGCGCTCGTCCGCTCGCGATTCTGGGTGACAGCGTCACGACGGACCATATCTCGCCCGCCGGGTCTTTCAAATCCGATCATCCGGCTGGGAAATATCTGGTCGATCATGGCGTGCAGCCCCGTGATTTCAACTCTTACGGCTCGCGCCGGGGGAATGACCGGGTGATGACGCGGGGGACCTTCGCCAACATCCGAATCCGCAACGAAATGGTGCCCGGTACGGAGGGCGGCTTTACGAAGCACATGCCTTCCGGCGAGGAGATGAGCATTTATGAGGCGGCGATGAAATACCGTAAAGACGGCACACCGCTGGTCGTGATCGGCGGGAAGGAATACGGCACGGGCTCCAGCCGCGACTGGGCAGCGAAGGGTACGCGCCTGCTCGGTGTGAAGGCCGTTGTGACGGAGAGTTTTGAGCGTATTCACCGCTCCAACCTGATTGGGATGGGCGTACTGCCTCTGCAATTCAAGGGTAGCGATACTCGCGAAACGCTCGGCCTGAATGGTACGGAAACTTTCGATATCAAGGGAATAGAGGGCGGCTTGAAACCGGGACAGGATGTCACAATGACCGTGCATTATCCGGACGGTTCCAGCAAAGAGGTCGTTTTACTCTGCCGCCTCGATACGCTGGATGAGGTCGAATATTACAAAAATGGCGGGATTTTGCATTACGTGCTGCGGCAATTGGCGGCCTGATCCGCTTCTTGAGTAACGCTATGGATGTCCTTGATCTTGCAAAAGAGTTGATCGCCTGCCCGTCTGTCACGCCGGAGGATGCTGGCGCGCAGGAAAAGCTTGCGGCCTTTTTGGAAGATGCGGGGTTTACCTGTCACCATTTGCCGTTCGGGGATGGTGATGAGCGCGTCCCCAACCTGTTCGCCCGCATCGGCCGCGAAGGCCCGCATTTATGCTATGCCGGGCATACGGATGTCGTGCCGCCGGGGCCGCTTGAGCGCTGGACATCCGGGCCGTTCGATCCGCAAATCAGAGACGGTGTGCTTTACGGGCGCGGGGCCAGCGATATGAAAGGCTCCGTAGCGGCCTTTGCCGTGGCTGCGGCGCGCTATCTTAAAGACCATGACCTGAAAGGCTCGATCAGCTTGCTCATTACAGGGGACGAAGAAGGCCCGGCTGTGAACGGCACGGTGAAGGTGCTGGAATGGATGGCGGAAAACGGCCATAGCCCTGATGTAGCACTGGTTGGAGAGCCGACAAACCCGGAGCATCTGGGGCAGGAAATCAAGATCGGGCGGCGTGGCTCGTTGACCGGTACGCTGCGTGTTACGGGCAGGCAGGGCCATGTCGCCTATCCGCATCTGGCGGATAACCCGTTGCCGCGCCTTACGGCGCTGGCCGGGGCGTTGGCGGCGTATATATTCGACGAGGGCACGGATTTCTTCCCACCGACCAATCTGGAGCTGACCAGTATCGACACGGGCAATCCGGCGGATAATGTGATTCCGGCGGCAGGCACAGCCCGTTTCAATATCCGCTTTAATGATGGTTGGAACGCGGACACTCTGGAGCAGACGCTGCGCAGGATTTTGGATGCTGTTTCAAAGGATTATACGCTCGATTTATCATGCGGGGCTGAAAGTTTTATGACGCAGCCCGGCGATTGGAGCGCCATTGTGCAGCAGGCTGTCAAGGATGTAACCGGTAAGGAGCCGGCCTATACGACGACCGGCGGCACCTCGGATGCACGCTTTATCGTGAAATATTGCCCCGTCATCGAATGCGGCGGGGTTAATAAAACGATCCACCAGATCGACGAATCCGCTGCCGTGGACGATCTCCAAAAACTTACGGAGATTTATGGCCGCGTGCTGGCGCTTTACTTTAAATCCTAACACTATCGTCATCCCGCCCGCGCTTTCGCGAAGGCGGAAGCTTGCACGAACGGGATCCGGAGAGATCAGCCGCGAAAAGCGGCTGGCATTCACAGATCCCCGCCGTTTCAGCGCGCCACAAGCGTGCCGCGGGGATGACAGTATGAGGATGTTAATAGATGGTTATTCGCTCTAATCATTCTTCGCGATGGCGATCATGGAATCGGCGATATCGTCGCCGACCAGAACACTTGTCTGGCCGTTCTTATAGCCGATCCGGGCCGAGCCGAACGGGATGGCAACGCCTTCGCCGCGGAGCGTGCCGTATTTCATCGCGACATAGAGCGCTTCGGCCCGTGCGCCGTTTCCGGTGAACAGAACCTGATCGACCGTGCCCAGATGCCGTCCGTCCCGGGCTTTGACGTTAGCGCCTACGATTTTGCGGACACTGAAAATATCGCTGTTTCCGGCGGCGGATTCGATCCCGGCGAGCATCTCCGGATATGCATCCTTGATCTGATCGTCATCCAGCCCCAGCGCATAGCCGTTTGAGACGGGATTGATCTGCAACTCGTTAGAGCCCAGATACACTTCGGCGCCCAGCCGCAGCCTGTTGAATTCGACGGCGATGGAGGAGACCTCTCCACCCGGCGTCAGCAGAATGTCGTGTAACTCCCCGACGACTTTATTTTTGCGGTCCAGAATGCGACCGTCCAGCAGCTTCTCGCCCGTGCTGTATTCGGGATTTTGTAGAGGTTGAATACGATTGAGTTCGCTCAGCGTCTCCAAAGAGCGGTTCAACGTATCCGCATGGAGAGGTTGAGCGGTTGCGATCATCAGGAGAAATGCCGGAGCCAGAAGGCGAAAACTGCGTGCAAGCATGGAGGGGTATCCTTTCAAAAAACGACTCCCTCTTTCTATCAGATTTTCAGGTCTTGCGCAATATTGTTGCCATAACGTTATTTTCTTTCCGGTGTGAAGAGGGTTTGACGGGAATCCGGCGCAAGGCTTGACCGGAGGGGCGGAAGCGGCTACTTCAATAGCGTATGAGCAAAAATTACACGATTATTACGGTCCCTGATCCGCTCCTCAAGCAGGTCGCGCAGCCTGTGGCACGGGTGGACGAGGCTGTGCGCACGCAGATGGACGCCATGCTGGCCACGATGTATAACGCGCCGGGGATCGGTCTTGCCGCCAATCAGGTGAGTTTGCTCAACCGGGTGCTGGTCATGGATATCAGCCGCCGGGAAGAGGGAGATGAGGCCACGCCGATCTGTATGGCCAATCCTGAGATTGTCTGGGAATCCGAAGAGATCAGCGTCATGGAGGAGGGGTGTTTATCGATCCCCCGCCAATATGCCGAGGTCGAGCGTCCGGCCTCCGTCCGCGTCAAATATCTCGATTACGAGGGGAAAGAGGCCGAGTTGAAGGCAGAAGGGCTTTTGTCCCATTGCGTGCAGCACGAAATCGACCATTTAAACGGGGTGCTCTTTATCGATTACCTGTCCTCCCTGAAGCGCAATATGATCCTGCGCAGGGTCGAAAAGCTCAAAAAGCAGGCCGTGCTTTAAGGGCTAGTGTCATTTGTATTCAGAATTGTAGATATCTTTACCGTCATCCCCGCAGCGTAGCAAAGCTGCGCTTATCGGCGGGGATCCGGAAATGTCAGCCGCAAAGCGGCTGACCTTCGTGGATCCCGTTCGTACGAGCTCTCGCTACGCGAAAGCGCCAACGGGATGACATTTTAGAGAGATCTACAATTTTGAATACAAATGATTATAGTGCCAATCAAAAGAAAAAACCCGGAAACATGAAGGTTCCGGGCTTTTTGAACACTGATTTCAGGACAGTCTAATTGTCTTTGCTATCGCCGAAGATGTTTCCGGAATCCGGCAGGAAGTTTGAAAAGTCAAATCCGCCGCCGCCTTGGCCGTGCGCACCGCTCTCGCTGCTTTCTTCATCCGAGCGGCTGAGCTCTTTCTGTTGCGCGGCCAGACGTTCGGCCTTAACGGCTTCCGGGTCTTTACCTTGCGCCTTCAGGCCCTTTTCAACGGATTTTTCATACTCCTGATAGGTGCACAGGCCCAGCTCCGCCGGGTGGCGAGGCCGCAAATTCGGCGTATTAGGGTGAGAGCGGTCGCGGACAGAAGCGATGGTCGGCTTCGTCGTGCCCACGAGCTTGACGATCTGTGCATCGCTGATTTCCGGGTTGTGCTTGAGGATGTAAGCGATCGCATCGGGCTTGTCGCCGCGTTTGGATACAGGCGTATAGCGCGGCCCCTTGGCACGGCTTTTAACCTGCGGCAGTTCGCTTCTGGCTTGTACAAGGCTTGCGGAAGGGTCGGCCTGGCAACGGTCAAGCTCGTCCTGCGTCAATTCGTGGTTATCAATCGGATGACGCCCGACAAGGCCGCGCCCAATATCTTCATTGGCCAGCGCTTCAATCTCGATTTCGGTCAGTCCCGTAAAATCAGCGATCTGCGCGAAGGTCAGGATCGTATTCTCAATAAGCCATACTGCTGTCGCCTTGGGCATCAGGAGTTTGCTCGTTTGTTTTTTCGCTGCGCTTGCCATGGTTCGTTTTCTCCTTAAGCGTCAAATCATATGCCGGTTCGATACCGTAAAAGCCCGTTCCCCGAAACGCCGTTCCAAAGCGCGGGAGGTTCGTCAAAAACCCGAAATTAAAGGGGAACGCTTCCTATATAGGGGAATTCACCCTACAATACCAGAAGTTTTTTGTCTTTCACTTTGTTTGACGATGAGGCCGGCCTATGTTCGACGATGATTTACCAAAACCCAAAACACATGAATTTCCGCGGCCTTTGGACAATCTGTCTGTAGAGGAACTCGACGCCTATATCGAGGCGCTCAAGGCCGAGATCGACAGGGCGCAACAGGATAAAGACCGCAAGAACGGCTCGCGCGCGGCGGCGGAGTCTTTTTTCAAGGGCTGACAGGCTACGCCGGGCGCAGCGGCGGCGGAGCGTTGAGAAGGTTCTGGATTTTATCCGAATTGGCCAGATGCTCCGCAAAATCCGGCAGCATGATCAGCAGATAAGCCAGCAGGACCGGCCAGAGCAGATCCTGAAATTTCGGCGCGCGCTCATGGTTGCGGATTTTGAAAAACAGCGCGATTAGCGGCCCGTTCCAGAGCAGTCCGATGATAAAGATCGCTATCCATGGCGGCGCGGCAAAAAGGCTGAGGCCTTGAAAAACACTCCAGCCCAGCGCGATGGATACGGCCCAGCCTGCCAGTGCTGCGCCCAGCACGCCGAGCGCCTTGAGTGTCTCCCGCGGCAAGTCTTTCAGGGCGGCCTTTGCGTTTTCGCCCCGGCCCCGGCGGACCAGTAAAAAGGCGCATCCGATCAGTGCGAGCAGCGCCAGCTCCGGGAAGACTTCGTGAAAGCCTTCAACCGACCGAAAACCCGATATCATGGCCAGCAATGACACGATGGCCAGTGCTGCCAGCAGGCGCAGGCTCCACAGTGACGCTGTTCCGGGCAAGGTCCGGGTTTTGCTTGTGGCGCCCGGCCTTGATTGATGCCACAGCCAGATAAGTTCGCTGAGAAACAGCGCCATGCCGCCCAGATAGCACAGGGCACGGAAAATTAGGGGCACTTGGAAAAATGTCTCGATGTCGTTCATTGAACGGCTCCTTTTTCTTTTTGAGTTTCTACTGAT
>JAGRKA010000034.1 GCA_020442475.1 Alphaproteobacteria bacterium
CCACGGAGTAAATACCGCGAACGCGCGCATTTAGAACCGTATTGCCGTCAATCACGACATTCGTGTTCGCCGCACCCGTATTCCCCGGATTGAAGCCCGCATGGATACCGTCGAAGCTCGTCGTATCAACGCGGTTGCGTGTAATCCGGACGCCGTCATTGTTGTTCGCAACAATTCCGCTCCAGGTCTGCGCCGTTCCGGCGTTGAGCACGCTGTTATTGTCGATCGTGACGTTAGAGGAATTATGCGCCCAGATCCCGCCGCGGCCCGTATTGCTGATACGGTTGCCGTCAATCGTGACCGTGTTGCCGTTCGCAAAACGAATACCGTCCAGAACCGTCAGATCGATCCGGTTCGAGCGGATCAGGATGTTATCACTCCCGCTTGAGAGAATACCGTGCGCACCCGCATTCGTGATCGTGTTGCCCTGAATAACGGAACCGTGAGACGGGTTGATCGAAATCCCGTTGGATACGGTGTTGGACACAACGTTGTTCAGAATATCCGCGCTCGGAGAATTGTTCACATCAATCCCTTCACCGCCAATGTTGCCTGCGCCTGCGCGTGTGCCGATCCGGTTATCCGTAATCTGGATATCGAGGTTACCATTGGCTTCAATGCCATCACGCCCTGTTTCGTCAACAAGGTTGCGGCGCACCTGCGCGTCCGTTCCGCCGTTCAGGTGAATCCCGTTCAGCCCCGTAAAGGCGACATCGTTATTCAGGATGTCCGGAGACGTACCGAAAGATGAAACAATCCCGTGCCCGCCGACATTCCGGATCGTATTCCGGTCGCCGCCGCCAAAGCCGCCGACATTGGACGAATCGGAGGAGATCAGCTCAATCCCGTCACCATCGGCATTACGCACCGTGTTGCCGCGCACATCCGCGCCGAGGCTGGATACGATGTGGATACCGTCACCGCCGACATCATTGGCAGACGCGCCACCCACGGCATTGTCCTGCACATCGACAAGAGCGGACCCGCTGACTTCGATCCCGTTCTCCGCGATATCCGTAATCGTGTTGCCTTCGATATCGACCAGATCGGAGTTCGTCACCCGGATCCCGGTCGTGAAGTGCGTCACGATGTTGTTATCGACATCCGCGCTGTCGGAATCGATGATGTCGATCCCGACCGTGCTGGCGCCCGTGACGTTGTTATCAACGATCTGGATATTCTCGGACTGAATCCCGGCAATCCCGGAGCCGACACCGGTCAGCGTGTTGTCCACCACCTCGGTGTCCGTGCTGCCGAAAACGGAAATCCCGCGCCCGCTGCCGATCACCGTGTTACCGGAGTCGTTATCTCCGTCCTTATCCCCGACAAGCACATTGTCGCTGGTATGAATATTGATCCCGATCAACCCGCCGCTTACGGTGTTATCGTCGATGCTGATATCTCCATTCGTGCCCTGAATGGAGATCCCGGCCTGTGTCGTCGCAGCGTTGGCAACCGTGTTCCCGGAAATATTGGCTGTGACGGTGCTGGAGAGCACCTGCACACCCTGACGGCGCGCATTCGTGATTTCATTCCCTGTAATATCAAGACTTCCACTGGCGTTAGAAACGCCAATCGCCAAATCCCCGTTTCCGTTATCTGCGATCAGATTGTCTGCTATTTCAAAATCGGATACGCCAGAGGCCTGCACCCCGTCATCGTTGTAATCGGCAATCTTGTTGCGGAGGATTTTCGTACCGGCTGAATTGGTAACGTAAACGCCGTCGCCTTCACCCGGCGCACCAAAGCTGGCGCCTTCCCCGGACGGCGCAAACTGGCCGTGAATGTTATTATTCCGGATGATAGCATTATTACCGCCATCGACGATAACACCGGCTTCACCACCGACGATCTCGAAGCCGTCAATAACCGTATTATTGCCTGTAATCAGGAAGCCAACCGTACCCGGCGTGACAATCGATTCCGGGCCACGCCCGCCGTCATTGCCATGCAGTCCGCTATTCGCACCATTTAGCGTTAAGGCTTTATCAATAATGACATCTTCATGATAGGTTCCAGCACCTACATTGACCGTACCACCGGCAGCCGCAACATCAACACCGTCTTGAATTTCTGCCCCCGTATTTCCAAATGAAAGAGGCACTTGAGCAACGTTGACCGTTGTTGCCGTACTGTTTAATGTCCGCTGAACTTCCAGATTGGCAAACAGATCAATTTCAGCCGTGGTAATATTCAAATTCCCCTGTGCAATCCCGTCATCCGGATTGAGTACACCGTCAAATATATCCACGACAGTTAAATCTTTGTTCAAAATTAACCGACCACCGGCATTCAAATTCAGCGTCCCGACGCCTGAAAAATTAAGACCTTCATTCACGACGATATTCCGGTCCGCATCAAAGGTCAGATCACGGTTTTCACCAGATGGCCTGAAGAGCGAGGTAATCGAGTTACTAGGCGTAGTCGCACCAAAGAAAATATCACCATTTCCACCGGCACCACCATCCGTTCGAATAGTTATATTCGAAAGGCCTAAAGCCGCCATAATTTGATTCCAGCCTATTGTAGAATTTGTCGTTGGGACAGGATCTAACGGGCCAGGCACACTAAATACTACCGTAATATCGGTCGGGTCGATCAGCCATAAACCAGCTGTACCGTTAGATGCACGCGTATCAACAACTCCTCCAGCCACATCAATGGCACCAAGACCAGACGTATCAACAAAACCACCTTGACCAGATACATCTCCACCTCTAGCCGAAATCAGCCCCCGGAAAATCGCTTTATCTTGGGCGATAATCTCAACCCGACCACCATCACCGTTCCCGTCCGTAGCGTCCGCGCTCAACTCAGCCGTACCGGCAATCTCAACATTCTGACCGGTCACGTCAATCTCGCCGCCCGTCGTTCCGGATGCGTCCAGCTTCCCGGACACGGCAACTTTGCCGCTATCTCCGCCGGAAAGAATGATTTTCCCACCCTTAACCTCGGCGGAGGCAACCGTGATCACACCATCCATATTCACGATGTTGTCAACCGCGCCTTTTGCAGCGAGCGCGCTCATCTGTACCGTGCCGCCGGCAGCGTTGATTTGCCCTTTATTCTCCAGAAGCGCATCGGCCAGTTCACCCTCAACGGCAACCTCGACCAGCCCATCGCCATACAGATCCAGCGTGACCTTTTCACCGGCGGCAAAAGACACCGTACCCATTTTGGCATTGATTACGCCGTTATTGACAACCGTCGGCGATACGAAAGCTGCGAGACCAGCCTGGCCGACATTAACGGTGCCCTCGATCGTAATCGCGCCCTCCCCGAAATTGTCGAAGCTGAATTTATTGTCACCGTCAAAAATATCAGCATCGGAAATATCGCCCGTGCTGGCAACGATACCCGCTGTATCAATCTGCGATCCGGGTCCAAAAAACACGCCGTTCCGATCGATAATCAAAAGCCGCCCATTCGACCACAAAGCGCCGAGAATCTGCGTTGGATCGGCATCGTCCGCTGCACGGCCATAAAAGAGAGAGCCGCTGCCTTGCTGAAAAACGTTGACCGCTTCGCCTGCATCAATATCCAAATCAGGAGAATTACCGCCGGCAATATTGGCGGTTGTATGAATATCGGTTGTCTGACCGTTGCTTTGAACCGTGAAATTATTCTGGGAATCCCATTCTGTCCAAGGCCCGGTATCCGCAGAAGCCGACTGACCTACACTCAAGGCTGCCAGACTGACAACCGCAATCGCACTCGTGGAAAGAAGCCTGCGCCCGGCAGAACCAAAACGGTTTACATTTTTTGTGCGGGTTTGAAATGTACTCATGATCTTTCCTCTTGAAAGTGGTTTGCAAGCCCAAAGGTTTGCGCGGCTAAACTGTAAAAAGCTGAAACAGGTACAATCAGATGCCCATCCCCGCCATTCTCTAAAAAATCTGACGTTCTTTTCTTTGATAAAGGACCGGGCATATCGTTCAAAATTTTAAAACGGCTCCCGCTGGATCCTATCAAAGCACATAGGGAGAAACAGCCCCCTCCATGCATAACCAAAATAAAAATCTGCAGGATCGGTATCGCATTTTCAGGACAATTTTTCAAGAGACAATTAAGGAAAACTTAACTTTTTTTAAAGTACAATACCGCCCTTTAACCCTGCCATCTCTTCGGGATACTATAAATGCAAGACTTTCTGCGGCTTTGAAAGCCTCATAAACACAGACAAAACCGTTGCAAAAAAGCAACACCTCTTCACGGCTACTGCGTTTTTTGTCTGTTTCGATAAAGCACACCTTGAAATATACATACAAATAGCATACAGATTACTGTGTGATGTATTATCACGAATATACGATTACGGTTTTAAACAAGCGGGTCATATGCGATTTTCAGATCAAGCGGGTCATATGCGATTTTCAGATAGAGACTCCAAAATCCGGGAATCTGTTTTTATATCGCCGCAACGTCCATAATTTACAGCGAGCATGTTCAAATGAAGAAAAGCCTAGTCCTCAAACGTCATGTCCTGGCGACTTCCGCCCTCCTGTCTGTTTTTTTCGGCACACACGCCTTCGCGGCTACCGTTCCCGATGCCGCAACCTCGACAGCAGGCGCAGGGCGCGTTCAGGAGCAGTTTCTTGATGAAGCGGTTTCACCGGCGCTTTCTCCGCGGGTGGAAGTCAAAGACATTATTCTTCAACAATTGCCGCCAAATGCCGAAAATATTAAATTCACGCTGAACAGCCTCGAAATTGAAGGGCTGGGCGTTTACAAAGAGAATGATGTTGCCCCCCTATATCAAAACAAGCTGGGCACAACAGTTTCTCTTGCAGATATTTACGCGGTCGCCACGGCCCTGACGAATAAATATCGCAATGAGGGCTATATCCTGACACAAGTCGTTGTACCGCCCCAGACCATTGAAAGCGGTACAGTCCGCCTGAAGGTCGTCGAAGGTTTCGTTGACAAGGTAACGGTCGAGGGCAGCGATGATGAAAGCGCTATGCGCCTGATCCGCGCTTATGCCGACAATATCCGCTCGGATAACGCCCTAAACGTCAAGCAACTTGAAAAATTCCTGCTGCTGATTAACGATCTGCCGGGCATTGAAGCGCGAAGCATCCTCAGCCCTTCGAAAACACGGGCGGGCGCTTCCGATCTGCGTGTTATCGTCGAGCGCGATCCCTATGATGCGATCCTGTCCTTAGACAATCACGGCAGCCGCTATCTTGGCCCTGTCCAGCTGGGTGCGGCAGGCTCGTTAAACTCCTTTTTCGGGAATAATGAGCGTATCACCGCGAAACTTGTTGTTGCACCCGAATTTGGCGGCCCCTATGAGCTCGCTTACGGTTCACTCAGCTATCTGCAACCGGTCAACACCTATGGAACTACGGCAGAATTTTTTGCCAGCCACACGGATACCGAACCGGGCTACAATCTTGACGAATTCGACGTAGAAGGCCGCTCCCAATATTTCCGCGTGACCGCTGAACATCCCTTTATCCGCACAAGGAGCCGCAATCTCTATGGACATGTCGCCTTTGACTGGCGCGACGTAGAGAGCAAAAACAACCTCGAAGCCACACGTCATGACCGTATCCGCGCCTTACGGGCAGGCGGGCGCTATGAATTCCTTGATACGCTTCTGGGGGCTGGACTTAATTCCCTCGAACTCGAAGCATCGAAAGGGATCAATATTTTCGGCGCCAGTGACGAAGGCGACGTAAATCTCAGCCGCTCAGCAGGTGACCCCGAATTCTTCAAGCTAAATGCCGAAGCACAAAGACTTCAACGCATAACCTCCGAGGTCAATCTTCTGATGGCCGTTCGCGGGCAATGGGCTTCTGACGCCTTGCTGGCCTCCGAGGAATTCGGTGTCGGCGGCATTAATTACGGACGGGCTTACGACCCGTCCGAAATCGTCGGCGATGACGGCGTTGCCGGTAAAGTCGAAGTCCAGTGGAACGAGCCGCGTAAATTCGACATGTTTGAGGATTACCAACTTTACGGTTTCTACGATATCGGCAAAGTCTGGAATCAGGATGCAACAACCTCGACAAACAAGAAAAATTCTCTGGCCTCAACCGGGGTTGGGATTCGTGCGGATTTCGCTCACGATATCGAGGCTGGCGCCGCTGTCGCCTTCCCGCTGACTCGTGACGTAGAAACGCAGCAAGATGACGACCCGCGCTTTTATTTCAATGTCAGTCGCCGTTTTTAGACTCTGTTGAAACCTGCGCC
The DNA here is from genome assembly GCA_020442475.1 of Alphaproteobacteria bacterium. Lineage (GTDB taxonomy): Bacteria > Pseudomonadota > Alphaproteobacteria > Micavibrionales > Micavibrionaceae > JAGRKA01. The sequence continues at coordinate 6,199 of JAGRKA010000034.1, forward strand.
TGATTTATCCGTTTACTTTATTCTTGACCCGTCTTTATGTGCGGGTCGAGATATTTTGAGCGTTACGCAAGCCGCACTTGAAGGCGGTGTAACACTTCTCCAATACAGAGATAAAAGACCGGCCCAAGATTCCAACACCCGGCAGGATATGCTAAGCATAGCTCAGGCGCTCAAAGCGCTGGCCGGACGCTATTATGTTCCCCTCCTCATCAACGACCATGTAGAACTTGCCCTTGAGGCAAAGGCGGACGGCGTTCATCTTGGGCAAGGCGATATGCCCCCCGCGCAGGCGCGCGCACTTCTTGGAGAACAAGCAATTATCGGCCAGACCGCCTATACACAAGACCATTTCAAATCCATAAAAACAGACCCGGCACAATGCGTTGATTATGCGGGGACCGGCCCGTTTTACGAGACAAAAACGAAGAAAGGAAAGCCGCTTTTGGACGCAGATAACGCCGCCGCTTTCCGCGCACTTGTTGAAATTTCATCAGTCCCCATCGTCGGGATCGGTGGGATTACGCCGAACAATGCCGCCCCCGTGATCGAAGCAGGCGCTGCAGGCGTCGCCATGATGCGCGCCATCAGCGAAGCTCCGGACCCTGCCAAGGCTGCCTGTGCCTTTGTCAACGCGGTTCGGACGGCCCGCGCTTCTTGTCACGCAAACCCGCCCAGTAATCGAGCCGCTTCCTGATTTCCCGCTCAAACCCTCGCTGAACGGGTTTATAAAATTCCGTACGCCGCATTTCGTCCGGGAAATAATCCTGCCCTGAAAACCCTTCTTCCGTATCGTGGTCGTAAGCATATCCCGCGCCATACCCGATATCCTTCATCAGCTTTGTCGGCGCATTCAAAATATGTGCAGGCGGCATCAGGGAGCCTGTCTCCTTCGCCGTTTTCACCGCCGCCTTATAGGCCGTATAAACCGCATTGGATTTCGGTGCCGTAGCCAGATAGGTCAAAGCCTGCGCCAACGCGAGTTCACCTTCCGGACTACCAAGACGCTCATATGTTTCCCACGCGGACAGACAGATTTGGAGCACTTGCGGCTCGGCCAGCCCGATATCCTCAACCGCCATCCGCACAATGCGCCTTGCGATATAGCGTGGATCTTCGCCACCGGCCAGCATCCGCGCGAACCAGTACAGCGCCGCGTCGGCATCGGAGCCCCGCACCGATTTATGCAAGGCTGAAATCAGATTGTAATGCGCATCATCGCCCTTATCGTAGAGTGGCGTGCGGCGTTGAGCCAGCGTCAGAAGAGCCTCGCTACCCAGCGGCACACTGGGGTTTTGTACAAAGACACGTTCAGCAATAGAGAGCGCATAGCGCCCATCCCCGTCTGCAATCGCCTTAAGCGTCTCACGCGCCTCCACATCAAGTGGAAGGGCCTGTTCCACCTCCTCTTCCGCCCGCACAAGCAGCCGCTCCAGCGCCGCATCGTCAAGCCGTTTCAGTACGAAAACCTGCGCCCGGCTGAGCAAGGCCGCGTTCAGCTCAAAAGACGGATTTTCCGTCGTCGCGCCGATCAACGTTACCGTCCCGTCTTCCATCACCGGCAAAAACGCATCCTGCTGTGATTTGTTGAAACGATGAATTTCATCGACGAACAGGAGCGTCCCCTGCCCGTTCCTGCGCCTGATCTTGGCGGCCTCAAAGATTTTCTTCAGATCGGCCACGCCCGAAAAAATGGCCGAAATTTGCTCGAAATGCAGATCCGTATGCTGTGCCATGATCCGCGCCAGAGTCGTTTTCCCACAGCCCGGCGGCCCCCAGAAAATCGAGGAGCTTACAATGCCCGACTCCAGCATTGCCCGCAGCGCGCCGCCGGAACCTATAATATGGTCCTGCCCGGCGACCTGCTCCAAATCACGGGGCCGCAAACGGTCCGCAAGCGGTCGCCCTGTATCTGTCCTTGTGTCTTCCGTTTCTTTTGCTGCAAATAAATCTGCCATTGCCTTGACCTTGACATACTAAGTATGAAAGATAGCTTCTTTATTCCATGCAGTGAACATTTAAAGAACAAACTATGCAAGCGCAAAAACTCGATTACACAGATGAAGTGGCCGAGGCCACCGGCGAAATCTACCGAAGGCTCGGCGGACAATATACGCCGGAGCACTGGAAGACGCTTGCGCCCTATATCTACGAGATTAACCGGCTGAAAAAAGAAAAGAATGCCGTGATCCTCGCCCATAATTATATGACGCCCGATATTTTCTACGGCGTAGGCGACATTACTGGAGACTCCCTAAAACTCGCGCAGGAAGCGGCCAAGACCGATGCGGACATCATTATCCAGTGCGGCGTACACTTCATGGCGGAAACATCCAAAATTCTGTGCCCGGATAAAAAAGTTATTATTCCCGATATGGAGGCCGGATGCTCCCTAGCCGAGTCGATCACAGCCGAGGATATCCGCGCGCTGAAGGCCAAGCACCCCGGCGTGCCCGTCGTCAGCTATGTGAACACCTCCGCCGATGTGAAGGCCGAAACAGATGTGTGCTGCACCTCCTCGAACGCCGTTAAAATCGTGGAAGCCCTTGGCCGGGAAGGCCATGACACCGTGATCATGACGCCCGACCGCTTCCTCGCTCAGAACGTTGCGGCGCAAACGAACGTGAATATTATCTATTGGGAGGGTGTATGTATTGTCCATGAGCGCTTCACCGCCGGGGACGTGCGCGAAATCCGCAAACAGCACAAGGGCGCAGTCGTTCTCGCCCATCCGGAATGCCCGCCGGAAGTCATGGAAGAGGCCGATTACGCCGGCTCGACATCCCAGATGGACAACTATATCAAGAAACATCAACCCGAAACCGCCGTCCTAATGACGGAATGTTCGATGAGCGATAATATTGCGGCCTCGAACCCGGACGTACACATGATCGGGACCTGTCAGCTCTGCCCCTATATGAAGCGCATATCCCTGCCCAAAATCCTCAAAAGCCTCCAGACGGAAGGGCCTGAGGTTCGTATAGATCCCGATATGGCCATCCGGGCGCGGCGTTCCGTCGAACGGATGCTGGAGCTGAGCTGATGCTATCCCATACGGTGATCGAAACAATCGTCCGCGCGGCTCTGGAAGAGGATCTGGGCGCGACCGGCTTTGATGCGACCTCAGAATTCGTAATCCCCGCGCAGGCGCAGGGGCAAGCATTATTACGGGCGCGGCAGAGCGGCGTTCTGGCCGGATTAATCCCCGCACTGACCGCCTTTTCCCTGATTGACGGGGACATGGATATGACGATCCACGCACAGGACGGCGATACGCTGGAGGCCGGACAGGCGATTGCAACGATAGAAGGCCCGGCCCGCGCCCTCCTCACGGCGGAGCGCACAGCGCTTAATCTTCTCACGCATATGAGCGGAATCGCCTCGCTCACAGCCCGTTATGTTGAAGAAATAAAGGGCACGGGCGCGACGATCTGCGATACGCGTAAAACGCTACCGGGTTTGCGTACACTCCAGAAATATGCCGTGCGAATGGGCGGCGGCTCCAATCACCGCTTCGGGCTGGGTGATGCGATCCTGATCAAGGACAACCATATCGCGCTGGCCGGCGGAAGCATTGGCGAGGCGCTCGACCGGGCCGGGCTTCTGGCCGGGCACACGCTTAAAATCGAAATTGAAGTTGATACGCTCGAACAGCTCGAAGACGTCTTAGAACATGGCGGCGCGGATATTGTCATGCTCGACAATATGGATGTTAAAACGCTGGTAAAGGCGGTCAAGCTGGTAGATGGCCGAATGACCACCGAAGCCTCCGGCGGTGTATCACTCGACACCGTACGCGCGATCGCCGAAACCGGCGTTGACTACATCTCTGCCGGAAGCCTCACCCACTCCGCTCCAGCCCTCGATATCGGGCTGGATATCGAGGGGTAGACATCTGGTATCTATAGCCCAGATATAGGCTAATGCGCGTATTTCACCGCGCAGCCGTAAGGCTCCGTTAAAGGCGTTCTGACATCGTGACCGGCTTCCATATCCGCTAAAGCTTCGAGAACATAGTTTTCCGCGCCGTCAATCGTCGCCGGATTCGGGCTGGATTTATTGTCGATTGCCCCCGCATAAACAAGCGTACCCGATTCGTTGATGACGAACATATGCGGCGTCGTGCGTGCACCATAAAGTCTTCCAATTTCACCACTTTCATCAAGAATTTTTACAGAAGGGCTTGCGCCGGTTTCTTCTAAAATTGCATGGGCCTCTGCCGCATCCGTATGACCTTGCAGATCGGGCGCAGAAGAGACAATCGAAATCCACTCGGCCCCTTGCGCACGGGCGGCCTCCTGCGTAGCCTGCATATTACCGCTGCCGTAATGTTTCTGTACATAAGGGCAAAGATGATTCGTCCACTCAAGCACGACTCTTTTACCCTTCAAATCACTCAGCCGAACAGTGTCTCCGTCAATATCGACGGCCTCAAAGTCCGGGGCCGGTTTACCGATTTCAACCGCCGCATGAACAGGTAAAACAGCCACCAGAAACAGGACAAGCCCTGTTAGGGAATAAGCCATAAAATGGGAAATACGCATATTTTTCTCCTTTTTCTTGTTAATCAATGCTGAGCTGTCACCGCTTTTTTTACAATTCCGAGTGTTAAAATTTGCGGCAGAACGGATGGCTCCGGCCTTTCTCCGCTTACCGCATCCCGCGGCCCGTAATAAACATAGAGCGGAACGCCTGCCCGTCCATAGCCTGCTAAATAACGGGCGATCTCAGGATCTTTATTCGTCCAGTCGCCAATCAGATAAGAAACTTTATGCGCAGCAAAAAGCGTACGGGTTGCCGGTACGTCAATCGCGATAGCCTTATTAACCTTGCAGGTGATACACCACGCTGCTGTCATATCGACAAAGACGGGATCATCACCTTCAAGGAGTAACGATAATTTCTCAGCGCTGTAGGCCTCGCCAAATGCGTTATCATCTACGGGCTGAGACTGCTGAGTAGCTGATGCCACAGCCGTACCGCCTACCATAGAAAGACGTACAGCCAGCGCGGCAAGAAGAACAAGCAAGAGAAGTGTCAATACACGTACAACCAAATGCAGCCGTTTCCACTCCGCGCCGACCTTGGCAAGCCATGCTATAAAGCCAATTCCGACCATTCCCATCAAGGTCCAGAGCACGGCGATATGGCCAGCCTGTTGCCCAAGAACCCAAATCAGCCATACACTCGATGCGAACATCGGAAAAGCCAGCGCTTGCCGGAAAATCTCCATCCATGCACCTGGCTTAGGCAGAATATGGCGCAACCCCGGCAGGAAAGACAGCGCCAGATACGGCAAGGCCAAACCGAAGCCAAGCGCGGCGAAAATGCTTAAATCCACCATGGGCGGCTGTGTGAGGGCAAAACCGATCGCCGCTGCCATAAAAGGCGCAGTGCAGGGCGTAGCGACGAGTGTGGCCAGAACGCCGGTAAAAAAGGAGGAGGACGGACCATGCCCTTGCGTAAGCCTCTGCCCTACATTGCCGAAGGCGTTCCCGATTTCGAAAAAGCCTATAAAATTCATCCCGATTATAAAGAGGAGATAGGCCAACAGGAAAACAACCGCGGGGTTTTGGAACTGGAATCCCCACCCGATACCATCGCCCGCCGCTTTTAATGCAATCAACAGCCCTGCAATGAGTAAAAAGCTGAGCACAATCCCAGCCGTATATAAAAGACCGTGAAGGCGAGCTTCTGAAGGATGCTTATCCGCAATCTTCACAAGGCTGAGCGCCTTGATCGAAAATACAGGAAAGACGCACGGCATTAAATTCAGGATCACCCCTCCCAAAAACGCAAGAAAAAGCGCGGATAAAAGCGTCAGATCTGATTTCGGCTCTGCAGGAAGGGTGTTTCCAGCCCCCTCTTTTTCTCCTGAAAAACTCTTTGCCCGTACGTCTTTCGCAGAGGCGTTCACACCACCACCGGCCGGAGAGGCCGTAAAGGATACGCCGTGTAACCGCCCATCAACACCCTCGAACGTTAAAAGCCCGTTCACAGCGCCCACAGCAGAGATTGGCCTATCCCCACGGCGTTGACGAAGCTCTAGATAGCCATTTTTAGCCATTAATACCGACTTATCCGGGTTATGAACCACACCCCATTCCTCTGGAATAAACGCCAAATCTTCCGGATACGCACCCTCCCAATAATCCGGCTGAGGCGTGATATTCAGGACGAAGGCCTCACCATCCTCGGCAAAGGCGGCCTCCCATGAAACTTGCTCAGGCAGAGATGCCCGCGCCTTTTCAAAATAAGAACTATTATCTTCAGCACGCCCTTCCGGACCGTTTAATGTAAGGCTGTACGTTCCATATTCGGGGATGCACTCTTCTTTACAGACAAGAATCTCAACATCCGCCCCTACATCAAAAGCCCCAGAGGGAATCTCATCAGGAACTTTCAATTTTTGCAGCAGGATCGCATGCCCTTCATACCCGTAATTCAACAAAGGGCCGTAGGGCAGCTTAGCAGGAACAGGCCATTGCACAGCCCCCATCTCAAACCCGGCAGGCAGGCTCCACTGGATATTCGGTTTCATGCCGGAATCACCCGGATTTTTCCAATAGGTATGCCACCCGGGATGAATGGATTGCTCCAGCGCGACCCAGATTTCTTCACCCGGCTTAACGGCACCACGCTCTGCTAAAAGACGCATCTTGACGTAATGCTCTTCGGGTTCATTCTCCTGCACCCCCTCCGCAAACGCAGATGAGACCAGCAGCGACAGACACAAGAACAAAGCGGCCAATACAGCCGGATATAGTCTTTTCACAGGATTATTCTCCCCTCAACGGACTCCGGAAAAAAATAGAGTACACCTTCACACATAGCATTTCATTCGCAAATTCTTGACTTAGGGTTACAAGGCTGGAAAACTCTTCTGATCATGACGCACACACCGTCACAGCAGCACAGCAAATCCTCGGACACCCCGCTATGGAGCCCGAAGGCCCCTCATGACAGCCTTCTTTTTGCATTCAAGGCGCGGATGGAAAAGCAAACGGGCAGGACATTCCCGGATTACGAATCGCTCTGGAACTGGTCTATAGAGAACCGCTCAGATTTCTGGAGCGCCGTCTGGGATTTTTGCGGCATTATCGGTGACAAGGGCGAAGCGATCCTCGAAAATCCGGACGCGATGCCCGGTGCACGCTTTTTCCCGGAAAGCAGGCTGAATTACGCGGAAAATCTTTTGGGAGAACGCTCAAACGACAGAGCGCTCATCTTCCGAAACGAAAGACAGGAAGAATGGACCCTAACCCGCGCCGAGCTCCACGATAAGGTCAGCCTCTGGCAACAGGCCTTCAAGGCCGCCGGGATCGAAAAAGGCGACCGTATCGCAGGCTATGTCCCGAACTTTCCGGAAGCAATCATCGCGATGCTGGCTGCCTCTTCGCTTGGCGCAGTCTGGTCCTCCGCCTCTCCGGATTTTGGCGCGCAGGGCGTCATTGATCGATTTGGCCAAATTGAGCCGAAAATTCTAATCAGTGTAGACGGCTATTATTACAACGGCAAAACGGTTGATTGCCTGTCCAAAATCAAGGCCATACAACCCGCGCTTACAAGTCTTGAAAAGACAATTATCGTCCCCTTCTTGGATGGTATTCCCGATATATCCGGTTTACAGGACACCGTGACATCGGATGTCTTCACTGAGGCGTTTGACCCCCATCCCGTGACTTTCGAGCGCCTGCCCTTCGATCATCCGCTCTATATCATGTTCTCCTCCGGCACGACCGGCGTCCCGAAATGCATTGTGCATGGCGCGGGCGGAACGCTAATCCAGCACATGAAAGAGCATAAGCTCCAATGCGATATCCGCCCCGGCGATCGGGTATTTTATTTCACCACCTGCGGCTGGATGATGTGGAACTGGCTGGTCAGCGCACTGGCCAGCGAAGCTACTCTGCTGCTCTATGACGGCTCCCCCTTCTACCCGGATGGCAATATCCTGTGGGGTTACGCAGAAAAACACCGCTGTACGTTCTTTGGCACCTCCGCAAAATATATAGACGCACTCAAAACGAACGGCCTGAAACCTGGTGACAATCACGATCTTTCCTCTATCCGCGCCATCGCCTCAACAGGCTCTCCGCTGGTCCACGAAAGCTTCGATTACGCTTATGACGCCATCAAAAAAGACGTTCAACTCGCCTCCATATCAGGTGGCACAGATATTATCTCCTGCTTCATGCTCGGCAATCCGCTCTCACCCGTATGGCGCGGAGAAATACAAGGGCCGGGCCTCGGCATGGCCATTAGTATTTTGGCTGAAAATGGCCAAGACGTACAGGGTCAGCCAGGCGAACTCGTCTGTACAAAGCCTTTCCCGTCCATGCCAGTCGGATTTTGGAACGATGAAGACGGGCTTAAATACAAGAGCGCTTATTTCGAAGAACGCCCCGGCCTGTGGACGCATGGTGACTGGGTTGAAAAAACCTCCCATGGTGGCTTTATCATTCATGGACGCTCCGACGCGACTCTCAACCCCGGAGGTGTACGCATCGGCACTGCTGAAATCTATAGGCAAGTCGAGCAGCTTGAGGCCGTTGCGGAAAGCATCGCGGTCGGTCAAGACTGGGAGGGCGATGTCCGCGTGATCCTCTTCGTTGTACTCAAGCCGGGCTGGGAACTCGATGCTAACCTTGTAAAAGAGATCAAAACCAAAATCCGTACAGGCGCCTCTCCGCGCCATGTTCCGGCCAAAGTTATCGCTGTTTCAGACATCCCCAGAACCAAAAGTGGGAAAATTACTGAGCTGGCCGTGCGCGATATCATCATGGGGCGGTCGGTCAAAAACAAAGAAGCACTTGCAAACCCCGAGGCGCTTGCGCTTTATAAAGATCTTGAAGAGTTGCGTTCGTAAAATCAGGATCGACACCGTATCATGAAACCACAACAGCCTGAAAACAGCCCGGAGAATGCCGGACCGTCCGCCCACCCCTCTATGAAATTCAGCCCCGTTTTACAGGCTCTCACAGCCAATCCGGGTGTTGAAATGATGAGCTACGCCGCTGGACGGCAAAACATGATCACACTGGCTCAGGGCGAAGGGGAAATGCCTACAGCCGATTTTATTGTCGAAGCCGCTGTGAAAGCGATGCAAGACGGGCGGACCTTTTACGGGCCGGCTCTGGGGCAGGACGCGCTCCGTGAAGCCCTGTCGGCCTATTACGCACGGATTTACGGCCTTAATATCCCGGCGGGACGCGTTTTTATCACCCCATCCGGCACGACGGCTATGCATCTGTCCCTGTCCGCGCTGGTGGACGAAGGGGACGAGGTGGTCGCGATCACGCCGATCTGGAAGAATTTGCTGGGCGCGATTGAGCTAACCCGCGCGAAAACACAACAGGTTCCGCTGGATTATGACGATGAAACCGATGAATGGCGGCTGGATCTGGACAGGCTGTTTGCCGCCTGCACACCCAGAACGAAGGTTATTCTGGTTGTCTCCCCCTCTAACCCCACAGGCTGGTCCGCGACCAAAGCCGAAATGGAGGCCATCCTTGATTTCGCCCGCAACCGTGGAATTTGGGTCCTGTCCGACGAAGTTTACGGGCGGCTGGTCTTCAGCGGACGCGTACGGGCCGAAAGCTTTCTGGATGTCGCGAAAGAGGACGATCTGCTGCTAGTCGTCAACAGCTTCTCGAAAAGCTGGGCGATGACGGGCTGGCGACTCGGCTGGATTGTCGGCCCGGCAGCTGCCGAATCGAAAATCCGGGACGTGGCGCTCTATAACAATTTATGCCCGCCGACCTTTACCCAATATGGCGCGATCGCCGCACTTGAACAGGGGGAGGACGTGCTCAAACGCCAATTGGCGCTATGGCAGTCGAACCGCGATATGCTGGTGGACCGTTTCAAGGCCATGGGCAATGTGCATATGTCCCGCCCGCGCGCGACCTTTTACAGCTTTTTCAAGGTAGACGGACACCCCGACTGTATGAGTCTGACCAAAAAGCTGGTCGATGAGGCCGGACTTCTCCTTTCGCCGGGCTGCGCCTTTGGAAAAACCTCCACCGGCTATGTTCGGATGTGTTTCGCTGTCTCTGAAGCCAAGCTGACCGAAGCGCTGAACCGGATGGAACCTGTGATTGGAAAGAAAACATAATTTTGGACACAACAACTCATTAAGGAGCAATGCGCGGATTTTTTGGAATTGGAGTTGAAGGCATTAGCAAAGAAGGCAATGTCGGAAATCTTGTACGCTCAGCCCACGCTTTTGAGGCGAGCTTTTTCTTCACAATCGCCCCGGCGGTAGATGTCGCAGCGATGCGCGTATCGGACACGTCGGATGCGTTCGACCACCTCCCCTACTACCAGTATGAGAACATCACAGCACTGGATTTACCGAAAAAATGCGCACTGGTCGGGATTGAACTGGTCGAGGACTCGATCGAACTTCCCAGCTTCCGTCACCCGGTCCGCGCGGCCTATGTGCTGGGGCCGGAAATGGGCAGCCTCTCCCCCGCGCTGCTGGAACGCTGCGACCATGTCGTCAAAATCCCGATGAAATTCTGTGTGAATGTCGGCGTAGCAGGCGCGCTGGTCATGTATGACCGGCTACTCTCCATGGGGCGATTCTCCCCGCGCCCTGTAAAGGCAGGCGGCCCCTTGGCCCCTCTGCCGCCTAAACCATCCAACCTGCGGCGAAAAACCCGTAAAAACACGTGATTTTAGAAAAGCCCGGTAGAAAATCCCCGAAGTTTGTTTTGAATTTTGAGCAATTCCGTATAGTATGGAGCCCATGCCTCTGCGCCGGAGGTATCAGCCTTATGTTTCACCAGAGTCTTCGAGGATTATCTTCATGTCCGCCCTATCGAAATTCACCCTGATCTTTTGCTTTCTGGCTTTTCTCCCCCTACAGGCTCATGCTGGTGAGCCGCGCCTGATGGGCCGCTACGGAGACTGGGAAGCCTATGTTTTCAGCGAAAACGGAAATAAAGTCTGCTATATGGCCACACAACCTAAAAAGCGGGAAGGCAATTATACTAAACGCGGCGAGTCCTTCCTTCTGATCACGCACAGGCCCGCCGAAGGCGCCCGCAACGTGTTCAGTTATATCACCGGCTATACGTACAAGCCCGGCAGCGACGCCAGCGCCAAAATCGGCAGCAAGAAATTTCTCCTCTTTACGCAGGACGATACGGCTTGGGGGCCGGACGCCGAAACGGATGAATCTTTAACCGCCTCCATCCGCAAAGGCTCAAATATGATTATCACCGGGACATCCTCCAGAGGAACACAGACAACCGACACGGTCAGCCTTAAAGGCTCCGGCAAGGCTTATGACGAAATTTCGAAAGAATGCCCCGAATAGAGCCGATAGCGGCGCTATTCGCCTCATAAATTTTCTGGACAGAACGCGTCGATACGTTTATCCAGAGCTCTTTGAAAGTATGAACCTGCGAGTTCTTGGATTTGCCTCTTTTGTATGCTAGCCAGTTTCGTATGGTATATTTGAGTATAGGTCGTGCGCTTACCCGCTTCTGATTTAAAAAATCCGGCCCGGCATGTGTATAAGACGTTAAGGCTGCATAGTGTTGACACGTAATAAACCGTTCGCAAACAGATTTGCACCGCATAGACTGGTCAAGCTCCGCCGCCGCTATCTTTTTACGCGGCGAGAACGGCTACGCCTACGCTATGTGACTGGCGGCACACTCAGCGTATTTGTAGCGCTGACCGTTATGGTCGGCCTGCCGTCCCCGTCTCTGGCCCTGAAATGGGTTGCACCGATCGAGTCTCCTTCGGCATTATCCGGCCTTCCTTCACTTAGAGCGGATTTAGCACCTTTATCTCCGGATGGTGCGGAAGATCAGGTTGTTCTTCTGGATTCGCATACGGCTTCCCGTATCCAGACACAGCTTTCCGAAGGGATGCGCAACGCCGCGGCAGCCCTGAAAAAACCGGAAGAACCTAAATTCAAGGAGATACAGGTCGGGCCGGGTGATACAATCGCCGGCGTTCTCCAGAATGCGGGGCTGAGCGGGAACGATGCCTATTATGCCGTAAAAGCCTTGAGCGAATATTTTGACCCGCGCACCGTTAAATCAGGCCAAACGATCGGCCTGCATTTTGAGCGGAACAGCCACGACGCACTAGCCTTCTCAAAAATGGTCATGAAGCTGACCCCGGTTAAAGAGGTCCATATCACCAAAAACGGTGAAACAGACTTTTCCTCCGATTTGGAAGAAAAAGAGCTGGTACAGCGCTCTCATGGCCGGTACGCACCGATTCAAACGTCCCTATACGGTTCTGCAGCACAGGCGGGCATTCCTCAACAGGTTATTGCGGAATTGATCCGCATTTATTCATGGAATATCGACTTTCAACGCGATATTCGGCCCGGCGATTCGCTTAAGGTGCTCTATAACACCTATGAAACGGAGGACGGAGAGTTCGCGCAATATGGAGATATTGTCTATGCCAGCCTGACCGTCGGCGGACGCGAAGTGCCTATTTTCCGTTTTGAAATGAATGACGGGCGCGTAGATTATTTCGAGCCGGGTGGGCACAGTATCCGTAAAACCCTGATGAAAACTCCGATTGACGGCGCCCGCATGTCCTCTGGCTTCGGCATGCGCAAGCACCCGGTTCTGGGCTATAACAAAATGCACAAGGGCATTGATTTCGCCGCCCCCACGGGTACGCCTATTTACGCCGCCGGAGACGGCACTGTCGAATTTGCCGGCCGTAACGGCGGTTTTGGAAACTATGTCCGCATCCGTCACAATAACAAGCTCAAAACGGCCTATGCGCATATGCACAAGATCAAAAACGGCGTAAGCGTCGGAAAACGCGTCGAACAGGGACAAATTATCGGCTATGTCGGAACGACGGGCCGCTCCACAGGCCCTCACCTGCATTATGAAGTCCTCGCAAACGGTACGCAGGTCAATCCGCGCAGTGTAAAACTTCCCACTGGAGAACAGCTTGCCGGAAACGATTTAAGCCGCTTTAAAGCCGTGGTCGGCGCTGTTGAAAATCAATATGCGACCCTGACGGAAGGGCTGAAATTCGCCAGTCATGGTGATGCCGACAAAGAGAGTGAAAACCCGATCCAGTAGCTCTGAAAAACCAAGAGGTGTCTTACCCGGCAAGACAGGCCAGCAAGATAAACAGCCCGAAATCTCTGTTTGATTTAAAAATACGGAGTGTTCCGGTCTGATCATCGATATTCCATCTCCGGAGCTGCCAAATGAGATGACCGGCAGCAGCGACCAAACCGAGATAGAACGCTCCCCCCGCCGAAGATGTCAAGCCGCTGAGCACTATGCACAGCCAAGCCGTACCGTAAAAGCCGGATACCCAAATTTTGCTCCGGCTGCCGAATTTAAGCGCCGTGGAGCGTATGCCTGCCAACGCATCATCCTCTTTATCCTGATGTGCATAAATCGTGTCATAGCCCAGTGTCCAGAAAAAGCAGCCTATATATAAAAATATCGCCGGAGCCGCTAACGAAGCCGTTACCGCGCTCCACCCCATCAGGGCGCTAAAGTTGAAGACCAGCCCTAAAAAGGCCTGCGGCCACCATGTCCAGCGCTTCATCAGCGGATAAAGTACGATAAGCGGCAGACTTGCGAATCCCAGAGCAATCGTCACGGCGTTCATCTGCATCAGAATGATAAAACCCGCCATTAACAGCGCCAGAAGAAATACCAGCCCCTCACGAAAAGATAAATCCCCTGCAGCCAGAGGCCGTGCCCTTGTGCGTTCAACTTTTTGATCAAGGTCCCGGTCCCATAAATCATTAATCACACATCCGGCACTGCGCATGATGAGAGCGCCCGCCCCGAACAGCGCAAACACCCCCCATCCATGCGCACCCATTCCCCAAAAACCACCGGAAGCCAGCGCAATTGCACACCATCCGGGCAAAAGGAGTAGCCATACCCCGACAGGCCTATCCAGACGGGCCAGATAGGCATAAGCCCTCCAACTTTCGGGCAGTGAAGCAATCAAGCGGTTATTTGTCTTGATATCGGTGTGCATATTCGTGTTCACTCTGCCTTGATGGATCAAGAGAAAGTCATAACGTTACCACGCCTGTACACGGATCAGAACCTTAAAGAAGGTCTGGCAATCCCGTTAGACCGGAAACAGGCGCATTATCTGGGAAACGTCCTGCGACTGCAAGACGGCGCGTCCATACGCCTGTTCAACGGCCAAAACGGCGAATGGCTTGCAACACTTGAAGCGCCTTCCAAAAAGAATTTCGCCGCCGCCCCCGTCAGGCAAATTAAAGCGCAGCCCTCGGGCACATCTCAAATTCACCTGCTTTTCGCGCCAATTAAAAAGCACCGCATGGATATTTTAATCGAAAAAAGCGTTGAACTGGGGGTCACAGACCTGCATCCCGTACTGACGGGCAGAACGGAAATTCGTAAACTCAATACAGAGCGCCTGCATACACAAATCATAGAATCAGCAGAGCAATGCGAACGGCTTGAAATTCCGGCCCTTCATCCTCTCGAAAAACTGGATCAAAAACTGGCGCGCTGGAATAAGTCACAGAAAATTTTATGGGGTGACGAGCGTGGTAACGGGACATCTCTGGGGCACATTTCGGAAGAAAGCTGGGCCTTCCTGATCGGCCCTGTCGGCGGCTTTACAGCGGAAGAGGCCGAGCGATTCCGGGCCCTGCCCTTCATTCAGCCTATATCTCTTGGCCCTCAGATATACAGGGTCGAAACCGCTGCAATTCTGTGCCTGTCGCGAACGCTCCTATGCGAGGCGTAAGCTTTTCTGCGGTATAGCGCCCTTAAAAGGCATAAAACACATTCGCGCATATCTCCCCCTTGCATTTTGAACAAAAAATTCTTATGTGTATCAGCATATTGGATTCAGCCGCCTTTTATAGAGGAGCCGAATCTAAAGCCTCTGAGCTCTTAAACCCATAGCGCGAAGATAGATGATGACAGGACGAATCCTTACAGCTTTTTTTGCAGCAGCCCTCTTTTCTCTGGCCGCTGACCCAGCCCTTGCAGACGGTTTTGCCGTTCCGTGGCAGATTAACATGCAGGATGCGGCTTCGCCCTCGGCTGAACGGCTCCATGAATTCCATGAGATGCTGCTCTGGATTACCGGGGCCATCGTTGTCTTTATTATGGTACTTCTGCTCTATGTCATGCTGCGTTTTAACAGCAAGGTAAACCCCGAACCTGCAAAATTTACGCATAACGTTCCTCTTGAAGTGATCTGGACGGTGGTTCCGATTCTTGTTCTGGTTTTAATCTCTGTAAAATCCATGCCTATGCTCTATTATCTGGATCGTGCAGAAGAGCCGGAAATGACTTTAAAGGTCACGGGCTATCAATGGTACTGGGGATATGAATATCCGGATCAGGACGGACTTTCTTTCCTGTCCTACATGGTCCCGGAAGATGAAATCGATGCTTCCAAAGGGCAAAAACGCCTTCTGTCCGTTGATAATGTGGTTGTTCTGCCTGTCGATACGGATATCGCCATTCAGATCACAGGCGCGGACGTTATTCACTCCTTCGCGGTCCCGGCTCTGGGCATTAAGCTCGACGCCGTTCCCGGTCGCCTGAATGAAACATGGGTCCGAATCGACAAACCGGGCACCTATTACGGCCAATGCTCGGAGCTGTGTGGAAAAGACCACGCCTATATGCCCATCGAGGTTAAAGCCGTATCGAAGGAAGAGTTTGCAAACTGGCTTGTAACAGCCAAAGAGCAATTTGCGTTTGACATTAACGCCGATGACAACACCGTCCGGCTGGCCATGGCGGCGCAATAAGAGAGTAAGCCTAAGAGGAAAGCGGGCCTTTGCCCGTTTACACCGTTAGACAATCATAATGTGATATATGGTTCAGGAGAAAAATAACGATGTCTGATCACAAACCCGGCTTTTTTACACGGTGGTTCTGTTCTACGAACCATAAGGATATCGGAACGCTGTATATCATCTTCTCGATCATCGCGGGGATTATTGGCGGCGGCTTTTCGGTCATGATGCGTCTGGAGCTTCAGGAGCCGGGCGTTCAATTCATCCTCGATGCGGCAGGCAACCCCAACGGACAGCTTTGGAATACCTTGATTACTGCACATGGGCTGATCATGGTCTTCTTCGTCGTGATGCCAGGCCTGATCGGCGGTTTTGGAAACTGGTTCGTCCCGCTGATGATCGGCGCACCGGATATGGCTTTCCCACGCCTGAACAATATCTCTTTCTGGCTTCTTGTTCCGGCTTTCCTTCTGCTACTTGGCTCCGCGCTGGTTGGCGCACCAATGTTCCACGGCTCCCTCCAAGGCATCTGGGATGTCTTTGGGCATGGCGTTGGAACCGGCTGGACCGTTTACCCACCGCTGTCTAGCGCTTTGGGCCACCCAGATCTAGGTGTTGATATGGCTATTTTCTCACTGCACCTGGCAGGCGCAAGTTCCATTCTC
>JAGRKA010000035.1 GCA_020442475.1 Alphaproteobacteria bacterium
ACAAGGTCGTCAAGGCCCGGCTCGTAAATCGGGATATCCCCGTTTTTCAAGCGCTCGATTTTACCCGCGTCTTTATCCACACAAGTGACATTGATCCCGAATTCCGCAAAACAGGTCCCGGAAACCAGCCCGACATAGCCTGTGCCAACCATTCCTATCCGCATAAAAACCTCCTGAAAGCCTTGGGGCTGCTTGTTTATGAGATATGCGGCGCACGTTAAACTATTTTTCCTAGGCTTTAAAGCTCTTATTAAGAAAGATGGCGCTATTCTGAAAAGACCGGTTTCGGGGGAAAAGCGTTGCGTTTGCGCGGCGAGTCCGGTTATTATGGCCTCCGGAAGTTTGGCAGAGTCCAACCAGAAAAGTTCTAGATTAAAGGATCACAAAATGACTGAGAAAGGCGCCGGGGCGAACGGGAGCAGCATCGAACCTCAACAGGGAGCTGCAAATTTGCCTTTATTCTACAAATCGCCGGTTCCACTGGATGCCAAGAAGCATGCCGGGGTGGGGCTGAAGAAGAATTTCGGTTTTGCTTTCACGGAGAAGGTCAATGCCGTGCCGGTCAATCTGATCGAGTTGCCGCAGGTTTGTCATTTCTATCCTATCGCCTTCAGCCCCGACGGTCATGCGACACCCGTGGCGATTTTAGGCTTGCGGGACAGTGAAAACCTCTTTGTCAGACCAGACGGGCGCTGGGAAGAGGGCGCTTACATTCCCGCCTATATCAGGCGCTATCCGTTTATTTTCTCTGAAATGCCCGATGGCGAGCAATTGACGTTATGCGTAGATTCCAACGACGCTTTGTTGGAAAAGGGTAGCGATCAGCCTTTCTTCGATCAGGAAGGCCAGCCGGCGGATCTGTCGAAAAATGCGCTGGAGTTTTGTAAATCCTACCATGCCGCCGCCCAGCAAACGCTGGAGTTCAGCAAGGCTTTGGCGGAAAGCGGCTTGCTGGTCGAGCGTGAGGCGCAGATCAATGTGGCGGGCAATCAGCGTATTAATTTCTCCGGTTTCAAAATTATCGACGAGCAAAAGCTTAGTGAGATGGATGATGCTGCCTTCCTCGCATGGCGGGAAAAGGGCTGGCTGCCGTTCATCTATGCGCATCTGTTTTCAGGCGCGCAGTGGCAGCGCCTGAGTTCCTTGCTCAACAGGCGCCTTGAGAAAGAAGCGGCTTAGAGTCCATTTCATATCATATAAAATGATGACGAATGACCGTCATTGCGGGGAGGCGTAGCTGACGAAGCAATCCAGCATTGTAACTGGATTGCCACGCTCCCGTTTGTCGCTCGCAATGACGGCAAATAATATCAGTCAGCCTTTGAGACCCCCGTAATATTTTTTTACGGCAGAAAAATATCCAAAAACAAGGTGTTGGAGAAAGGTGTTGCCTTTTAGCTTGTCTTGTCCCGAATAGAAGCTTGATTGAAGGCAAGGAGCATGCTAACGGTAGCGCATACTCCATAAAAACAACGAGGTCAGGCGATGGCAAAAGTAGGCGCGCAAAGAGCTGCTGATTTGACGGGTAAGTCAAAATCCACGATACAGCGGGCGATGAATACCGGGAAACTGTCTTACGAGCTTGACCCGAATGGGCGGCGCATTATTGATGTGTCCGAACTCGAGCGTTGTTTCGGCTTGCAAAAGCAGGATGGCGGCAATAGCGGTTCGAGCGCCGGTACAGGTTCCGTTGAGCAAGAGCTGGAAAAGGTTACGGCTATGCTCGAAGCCGACCGTATGAAAATGCGGATCGAAATGCTGGAAAATCAGCTTGAAGCGGCACAAGATCAAATCGACGACCTGAAAGGGCAGCGGGACCAGTGGCAGAAGCAGGCCTCACAAGTGTTGATCACCAGCCAGTTCAGCCAGAAACAGGCCGAACAGCTTCAGGCGCAGCTTGAGGAGCGCGAGCGCCGCGCCAAAGAGCGTCGCCAACAGAAGGTCGACGAGCAAATGCAAAGGATGAAGGCGCATAACGAAAATGCACAAGCTTCTTCTCAGGCTGAAAAAACCGCGGCTACCGAAGTCGAAGACGATGAAAGCTTTAACTTTGCCGGTCTGTGGAAGAAGGTAAAGAACAGAGGATAGCCGCCCGTTTATATCTTAAAGTGAGAGAGCGGGGTTGTACCCGCTCTTGTTTTTTGTGTGTATGAAAAATTCCTTTTACGCTTTAAAACATGCTACCATAATCCCATGAGGCGGTCTTTTTACTTACTGATTTATATCCTGTGTTTAGGCGCTGTCGGGCTGATCTGTCTTGGTAGCGCGCAGCCTGCATTTGCGCAGGAAACTCCAGAGGCGCAGAAAGACCGCCCCTTGAAGGACATCCCGGACGTTTATATCAAGGAGGCTCTGGCCTTTCATGAGCGCTGTATGCAGGATACGCAAAAGCGGATGTATTTCGATTGCCGTTGTCTGGCCGGGCAATATCTGGAGAAACGTATGGAGCGGGGGTTGGACGCATCGCCGCAATCGATCGCTCTTGCCGTCGGGCCGGGGTGCGAGGATGGGACAGGCGCCGCCGGCGAAACATACAGGCAATGCGTTACGAACGGAGCTATGATCCCACCGGATATGGACCTTGGTAAATATTGTGAGTGCTTTGCCAGTACTTACGGCAAGCTTTACGAAGGTTACAGGCCTCATATGAATTCAGCCACATTCGTCAGATTACAGGCGCAGGCCAAGCTGACATGTACAGACCCGGATATGGCAAAGAAATATTATCCGCCGGTCCCTAAAAATCGATAAAGATTCCTAGACTACGGAAGAGGGTGGCTGCCCTAAGAGAAAGATGGTTTGTCTGCTGTCTGAAGCGCCGGTTCGGCGACTGGTTTATCGGCAGGAGGGGGCTGCTGCGTTCGTGCAAATGTTGAAGAAAGCTCCGTTTGGGAATGCATCTCGGCTTGCCCGTTCTGGATAACGGCGCATTCCCCCGGATCCCTTGTCAAAGGAATTCCGTCGATCCCATTCACACAGTTCAAAAACGGGTCAAATCCGTAAACGGTCATGATTATGCCTTTGTTGAAGGTTTTTATTCACAACTCCTTATAAAGTAAGAGAAAAAAGCTAATACGGAGTTAAAATGGCTATTTTTATTAAAATTTTATGAAAAATAACTCTTTTTTAAAGTCTTTGAGATACAGTGTTCTATGTCGCGTACTCAAAGCGAGGCGTAGAGTTCGGAGATGGTTTCGGGCTTTTAAAAGACCTTTGCAAGGGGATGCGGCGTGTGTGAGCGCGGTTTTTAAGCCGTGCGAAAGGGAGCGACACGCTATGAGTGTTAATGCGCAATCTGTCATGGACAGACTTGCGGAAGAGATGACAGTGCTGGAGGAGCAGATCGCAGCCGGACGAGGGGATATCGTGGCTGCGGAAGAAAGGCTCGCCGCACTGGAGGAAGAAATGGCCGGCTACCTGCAGGGTAGCGGGCCTGAAGCGTTTGAGGCCGATTCCGAGTCGCAAATTAATCTTGAAAACGAGAGTGTTCCTGAGGCGTTTGAGCATGATACACCGGATCAAGAGGTACCGGGCCAAGAGGAAATAGCTGCTGTACAGCTAAACCCTCAGGCGGAAGAAGCGTCCGTTAGTGCGCCGATTTACTACAGCACGGCAAAACCCTTTGAAACACTTATGTTGGAGGGCGATGCGGAAGAGGAATCCGCCGGAGACGAGCCTTCTGCATCTTTTCTGACCGACAGGCAAACGCTTGAACAGGAGGCGGCAGAGATACAGGCAGCCCAAAATGCGCCGAAATCCCAACAGGATTACAATATCGTCCTGATCGTGGATATGGAGGCTGAAAACGGTGCTGTAAGCGCTGGAGACTCCGGAACAGCTGGTCTCGTGGGCGCTCTGATCCGGCTGCTTGAGGGATTGTCCAGATATCCGGATGGTAAAATTCTTGTGCACTTAACGTCCTTTAGCACCGTGGCGAACGGAAGCGCGACTTTTATGATCACCGACCGGGAGGAACTGGAGGGCGCGTTGAGCTATGTGCGTGCTTTGGCAACAGGCCGGTGGAAACATTACGAGCATGCGATGGCGGGTGCGCTGGATTGGCTTGAGCACGGCGCGCTTGAAAAACCGGCTAAAACAGTGACCTGCTTTGTTTCAGACGGTGTTCCACACCGCTATGTGCATCTAAAAAATCTGAGTTTGACAGAGGGTGATGGGCCGCAAGATAGCGGGTTCAAAGGGATGGGTAGCGAAGCGTTGACGGCCCTGAATGTTCGTAGTGACAAGGTATTCGCATTCGGGCTTGATCTCAAGAAAGCGATGATGGGGCCGGGTATTCTGGGGCATGATGGAAAGTTAATAAATGTTCGGGATGTAAGGGCTTTTGGCGATATTCTTGCCGCCACCGATATGATTGAGGGATTCCGTTTTGTGGCCCCGGAAAAACAGATGCCGGTAGAGCGCTTGCTTGAGCATGAAGAGGCTCATGATATGCCTGCACAGCCTGTGGCGGTTTCCCTTACGCCGCCGCAGGTCGATCCTATCTATACAAAGGGTTGGCTCTGTGCGCAGTGGGATGATGCGGAACTTTTGACCGGCAACGCAGAAAGCGGCTCTTTTGTATTTGAATCGATCAAGAGAGGGCTAGACGTTATCCGTGACTTCAATCCGGAGCAGGGGGATATCCTCGATTTATCGAGCATGATCCGTAATTATGACCCTTCGCAGCAGGATATTCGGGACTTTATATTCGCTCGTGAAATCGAAGGCGGCAGCATCCTGTCCGTCGATATTAATGGCTCCGGCGACGTAGGTGGCGCAGTCGATCTGATTGCCCTTGAGGGCTTGAGCCGGATTAATATCCCCGCGCTGGTGGAGAGCGGGAATATCTATGTCATGCAACGGCGCTAGAGTGAACCCATTTCAGATGGAAATGCGTTGCTCGGTCACTTACGTACGCTTTGTACGCTGCGCTCCTCGCGCCTGTTTCCATCTAAAATGGGTTCACTCTGGAGCTGTTCCATTTCGACTGGAAATGCCTTACCGATCATCAGGTTTTTCATCGAGCCACAAAGCATAGCCGCCTTGCATATTGCTGATATTCAAGCAGCCTTGTGCTCGGAGAATTTGTGTGGCCTGCTGACCGCGTAGCCCCTTTTGACAATAGAGGATAATCTCGCAATCATCCGGCAGATCAGGGCGCAACCCTTGCGCAAGGGCGGAAAGCGGGATATGCCGCGCGCCTTCGATATGACCGGCATCCCACTCTTCGGTTTCCCGGACATCGACCAGTAGAGCATTGTCTTTCTCACAGCGCTCGCAAGCCTGTGTGGGCGTGACCTCAGGAATAATCCCGCAAACAGGTGATGAATATTTCAAGGTGATCTCCTCCCTTTTACATGAACAAAGCGGACAATCCAGGTCTTTTGGCAGAACCAAAAGGCGGTTTTCCATCGTACGCAGATTAATAGTCCAGAGCTTGCCGGACAGCGGTGGAAGGTCGGGATGGCCAAGGACAATTTTAAGAGCCTCCATCGCCTGCGCCGTTCCAATCATACCCGCCACCGCACCGATGACGCCAGCCTGCGCACAATTAGGAATATAGGTGCTGGGCGGCTCCGGGAAAAGGCAGCGGTAACATGGTCCATTATGCAGGTTGAAAACAGAAAGCTGGCCGTCAAAACCCAGAATGGAGCCGTAAATAAACGGCGTACCCGTTTTGAGCGCCGCATCATTGATCAAAAATTTGGTTGCGAAATTATCTGTGCCGTCGATAACAATGTCATAAGCGTCAAAGAGTGTTACAGCATTCGTGTCTGTCAGTTCTTCGGCGAAGGCCTCAATGATGATCTCCGGGTTAAGGGCGCTGAGGCGCTCTTTCGCGGCTTCGGCCTTTTTGCACCCGATCTGGTCCATCGTGAAGAGCGTTTGGCGCTGGAGGTTGCTCTCCTCCACCGTGTCGAAATCGACGATCCCGATCTGTCCTACACCCGCAGCGGCCAGATACAGGAGCGCCGGGCAGCCTAGCCCGCCCGCACCGATGCACAGAATTTTTGCGGCAGCAATTTTTGCTTGTCCCTCCGGGCCGATCTCCGGCAGGACGCTCTGGCGTGCGTAGCGGCTATCAGAAGGCATGGTATCGTCCCGTTATAAAGGGTTAACCGGAGAATTGTTCTTGGAAAATCCGCTCTTCCAGCGGGTTGTCCGGGTCGAACAGAAGTGTTTTCGAAATATCGCGGGCCTCTGTAATCGTGACAGCCCGGATGTCTCGCACCTCCTTGGAATCGGCGGTCGCGCTAACCGGCCTTTCCACGGGTTTGAGGACTTCAAATTCAACTGTGGAGTTATTCTTCAGCAGCGCGCCCGGCCAGCGGCGGGGGCGGAAGGCGCTGATGGGCGTCAGCGGCAGGATATTCGCATCCAACGGCAGGACAGGCCCGCCCGCCGAAAGGTTATAGGCTGTTGAACCAACGGGCGTAGAGAGCAAAATCCCGTCGCAGACCAATTCTTCGAGGCGCTCCTTGCCGTTTACGGAGACTTTGATTTTTGCAGAATTATGAGTTTCCCGCAGCAGGGCGACCTCGTTAAACGCGTAATCCTTGCGCTTTTTCCCGTTTTTCATGGTTGTTTCCATGAGGAGCGGGTGGATCGTAAAGCGGTTGGCCTTTTTAACCCGTTCGATAAGCCCGTCTTTTCTGTGCTCGTTCAGCAAAAAGCCGAGTGTTCCCAGATTCATCCCGAAGATCGGCGCCTGATAATCGGCCAGCATATGAAGCGTGCGCAGCATCGTCCCATCACCGCCGAGCACGACAATCATGTCGGCCTCTTCGGGGGCGTGGTGACCGTACTGGCTTTTCAGTTCCTCCAGCGCCTTTTGGACTCTCGGTTTTTTCCCGGCTTGAAAGGAGAATTTCATGGCGCGCTCCAGCGGTCCGGCGCCTTCAGGAAAGATTCCACGGATTTGAGTGTTTTAGCGTTGAAATATTTGCCTTCCCGCGCAACCTCCAGGACATCCCACCATGTTGTAAGCGCGTGCAGGGTAATGCCCATCTCTTTCATATTTTGCGCGCTGGCCTCAAAAATGCCGTAATGAAAGACCACGAAGGCGTGCTTCACCGTCAGACCGGCGGCACGCATCGCATCAATGAAGATTTTCTTGGAGCCTCCATCTGTCTGGAGGTCTTCGACCAGTACGGCGTTGAGCTTTTTCTTGCCTTCGGGCAGGTGGCCCTCGATCTGCGCCATTCTTCCATAGCCTTTTGGCTCCTTGCGGACATAAATCATCGGTTTTTGAAGCCTTTCGGCGATAAACGCGCCGTAAGGAATGCCGGCTGTCTCTCCGCCCGCGATTACATCCATTTTGTCCGGGCCGATCTCTTCGCGCAGGATATGTGCCCCCGCATCCATCAGGAAATTCCGCTCATCCACAAAAGAGATCAAACGGCGGCAGTCAATATAGACAGGGCTGGCCCGTCCGGATTTGAGCGTAAAAGGTTCTTCCGGTCTGAACAGGACCGATTTGGTGTCCAGCAGGATTTTTGCCGCCTTGCGGGCGATATCTTCCCGGTTCAGGGATAAAGCTGAAGCCGCTGGAGATTTGCAGGGCGTGTTTCCATCTCCTTCCACCAGCGCCATCAGGTCGCTCATGGTTGAATCCGTCGCGGCCAGAATCTTCGACAGACTTTCTGTTGAGGGCCAGCGTGGCTTTCCGTCCGGGCTCTTGCGTTTGCTTTTGTTAAAGGAGGTCGGATCTAGCCCCGCCTTTTTCGCAAGACCTGAAGGAGAGTATCCGGAGGAAGCGGCCAGCCTGTCAATCGCGGCCCATATGTCATCGTGAGTCAGCATAGGAGGATAGTCCCATTAATGCATGTGAAGGTAAATAGGAAAAAAAACCTATTTTTTCGTTGACATGGTCGGAATTTTATAGCACAAAGGGAACATAAAGGGAACAATTGTATTTAACTGAGTACAAAAAAAGAACGAGGATAACAAGATGGATGCAGGTAATTTTCATGATGGTTTTGTGCAAAGCGGTGCAGGCCGTGATCTGGGCACTGAAGCCGTACCTTTTGAAAGCGCAGAAGAGGCGTGGTTCTGGTTCATGGCCGCACAAGAGGCCGGGAATGAGGGGGCACGGCTATCGGCAGGGAGTGGTCTTTATCCACGCCCGTGCGAACCGGTGGATATTCTGAAGGTTCTGGACAGGCTCTACCGCCAGCGCCGTTTGCTGCGCGACCATCTGCTTGTTCTGCGTCATTACGGGCTGCGCCATATGGCGCCGGATCCGTGTCGCCCAAGAGAAAGAAAGGCCCGGCGTCTGTGGGATGAGGCACTGGAGCGAATCGGCACCGTTTTGGAGAGTAAGGGCATTTTGTGCCCGCCGGAGCGTTTCGAGCCATGGATATTCCAGCCACCCGCAGGCTTGCCGTCTTCAGGCGAGGGGAGGGCCTATCTATGAGCGCTCCGCAGGATTACGCCACTGCAGAAGAGCGGGCCTGGGTTGTTTTTAGCGGGCAGGCCGATATGGCCTGGCTGCGGGTTCTCAGGCCCGGATTCAGGCATTGTTATGTGTTGCTTAATGACGGGCGGCACTGGCTCAGCATTGATCCGCTTTCGAGCCATACCGATGTACGGGTGCATCATCTGCCTGCCGCGTTTGATCTGCCGTTATGGCTCCGGGATCGGGGCTACAAGATTGTCAGCGCACGGATACAGCGGCGCCGCAAAGAGGCACCGTGGGGGCTGTTTACCTGCGTTGAGGCCGTCAAACGCATTTTGGGGCTTCATAAACGTTTCATTATTACGCCGTGGCAACTCTACCGCCACCTCGCCAAACACCAGCTCTAACAATCGGAAAAAGGAGATTGAACATGGGAAGTCTAACCTCAACCCCGTCAGCGCCTGCGCAGCCGCAAGTCGTCTATGTGCCCGCACCCACGCCGGTTTCGACGACACCTTCTACAGCGCAGGAGAGCGCGGATACAACCGCATCAGGCAGCGAAGGGCAGGATGCGCATGCGGAAGAAGAGCAACAGGCTGCGCGTGCGCGGAGTTTGCTTGAGCGCTCGCGCGGGCGCTTTGGAACGATACAGACGGGCTTTCGCGGCTTGTTAGGGCTGGCTGCCGGCCAGAATGGGCAGCGTAAAACCCTGTTGGGAGAGTAAGAAACATGATGAGTGATAAGGACCAAGACCTCAAACAAAGCGAGGTCGATCAGACCCAAATTGAAGCGCTGATGGCTCGCTATCAAGCGGCAAAGAACCGGCGCGGAAATTGGGAAAATCTGTGGCAGGAATGCTATGATTATGCCTTGCCTCAACGCGGAGGCTTTACATCCGCCAATAGGCCGGGTACGCGCCGGACGGACCGGATTTATGATGCAACAGTCATGGATGCCGCAGACCAACTCGCAGCCAGCCTGCTGGGCAATTTGACTCCGACATGGTCTCAATGGTTTGGGTTGAAACCCGGACCGGATTTGTCCGCACAAGAGGCCGACAGGCTTGCGCCCGTGCTGGAAAAGGCGGCCAAGACGATACAGGATCATTTCGACCGGTCGAATTTCTCCGTTGAAATTCATCAATGCTATCTCGATCTCGTGGTGGGTGGTACGGCCAGCCTTTATTTCGAAGAGGCTGAGCCGGGCGGCTTTTCCGCTTTCCGCTTTTCATCTCTGCCACTCACACAAGTGATGCTGGAGGAAAGTGGTAGCGGCTTTCTGGATACGCTTTTCCGCGTGCTGCCAATGACAATTGCGCAGATACGGGCGCGTTACCCGCTGGCTGCAATCCCGGATCAAATTACCCAAAGCGCCGGACGCGACCAACAGGCGAGATTCAAGGTGTTGGAGGCCGTTATGCCGGACGGGCTGGTTTATGCCTATCATGCTTGCCTGATCGATACGCCCGGTAGGCCGCATCTTCTGGCGCAGGGGCGCTTTGGAGAATCGCCCGTTATCGCGTTTCGCTGGCTCAAAACGCCGGGAGAGATTTACGGACGCTCCCCTGTCATGAAGGCCTTACCGGATATCAAGACCGCGAACAAGGTTGTAGAACTGACGCTTAAGAACGCCTCGATCGCGGTGAGCGGGATATGGCAGGCCGATGATGACGGGGTGCTCAACCCCTCCAATATCGACCTGACACCGGGGACGATCATTCCTAAGGCCGTTGGCTCGAAGGGCTTGCAGCCTCTGGATATGCCGGGGCGTTTCGATGTCTCGCAGCTCGTGCTGGACAGTTTGCATGCCCGCATCCGCAAGGCGCTCCTGACCGACAAGCTTGGCCCGATCAATGCACCGCGCATGAGCGCGACCGAAATTCTGGAGCGTTCGGCAGAGATGTCAATGCTACTGGGGGCAACGTATGGGCGGCTGCAAACGGAGCTTTTGACGCCGCTTATCAAACGGGCCTTTTCGATCCTCAAGCGCCGGGGTGAGGTGCCGGATATTGCTCTGGACGGGCGCCTTGTCGCCGTCGATTACCGTTCGCCGCTCGCCCGCGCACAAGGCCAGCGCAACGTTCAAAACACGCTGAGCTGGATCAATTCAGTTCTTGCGATGGGGCCGGAAGCCGCAGCGGCTGTGAATCTGCCGCAGGCTGCACGTTTTTTAGGCGATGCGCTTGGTGTGCCCAGCGATCTGATCCGCAAGGAATTGCCGCCTTCGCCACTGGAGGTCCTCAACATACAAGGAGAGCATTCATGATTTTCGATTTACTCAATAAAAAAGAGGTGCCGTTTAGTGTGAGTCCGGCGCATGGCGATCTGGTGTACGTGCCGCCGGAACTGGCTAAAACCGAGGCGCGGGAGGTTGAAAAAGCCTTCGCGCGCCTGTTTTCAAGTGATGATGGGCGTAAAGTTCTGGCGCATCTACAGGTCATGACCTTCCAACGCGCCCTCGGGCCCGGCACAAGTGACGAGCAACTGCGCTATCTCGAAGGGCAAAGGGCTATGGTGGCCTCGATCCTGCGTCTCATCGACCGGGGCCGCACTTCACTCTAGAACAAATCCATTAATCCATGAAAGGAGACATAATATGACTATTAATCTATTGACCGAAGGGCTGGACGAGGCCACCATCCCGGAAAAATTCAAGGACCCGGAAAGCGGCGCGTTACGCCTCGGAACGCTGCTCAGCTCTTACGAAGCGCTGGAGCGGAAAATGTCGGCCCGCCAGCTTACACCCGCCAGCCATGAAGATTATTGCATCGAGTGTGCGCATGGGATGTTTACGCCGGATACGGAAGTAAACCGCCGTTTGCACGAAAAGGGGCTGACGCAGGAACAGGTGCAGGAAGTCTACGACCTCGCTGCCGAGCGCCTCGTGCCGATGGTGGCCGAACTGGTCGCAGAGTTTCAGGCCGACCGGGAGCTTGAGCGGCTTGAGCGGCATTTTGGCGGTTCTGAAAAATGGCAAGCCGTTTCCCGCCAATTGCTGGCGTTCGGGCACAAAAATTTAGAGCCGACAGTGCTGGATAATCTGGCCGGATCGTTCGAAGGCGTATTGGCGCTCTACCGGATGATGAAATCCGAAGAGCCGGGCCTTGAGCGGCGCGCGGAGCCTGTGAATGCTGATGGTGAAAAAGACCTCCACAGCATGATGCGTGATCCGCGCTATTGGCGCGACCGCGATCCAGCCTTTATTTCAAAGGTTACGGAAGGGTTTCAAACACTTTATGGCCGCTCGTAAGGCAAGGATAAATACGGTGCTGCCCAGAAACGGAAGGGACAGGGCGTACGGTTTTGATCGTACGCCTTTCCACTCGAGTCAGCTTATTCAGGGGCAGGAAGATTTAGCGTTTAGAGTCTAGCCTATGTGAGATTCAGCGAAGCCGCTGGCGAGATAATCATCAATCACGCTTTGGAAGTTTCTGTGAATCTGGCGGGGCAGGGGCAGGAATTCAAAAGCAACCTTATCCTGCGTTTTACGGATAACGCGCGCGCGGTGAGGAATATCCAGCATGTCGTTGCGCAGCTTGAATTTCATCGTCACATCGATTTCGCTGCCCGTGTTAAAGGCCCGTCCATCTCCACGGATCAGAATGCCCCCGGGCGACCAGTCTTCGACAGGGTAGAGTTTTTCGCCGATCATACTCACGCATTTATCACAGCGCCTGCGCGAGAAGTGCCTACGAGTTAACATATTCTCATTGCTGCGGTGTCCTTGCAGTGCTGAAAAAAACTTTCCAAACATGCCCTTTCGGCCTCCCTATGGATGATCAGGCGGGCGGTTCTTTTTATCGTTGTTTTCTCGCCTGTAACGCTCTGAGCGTAGGCCATTTGGGTAAAAAATGCAAATATAGTCGTTTCATTTTAGTTTCCGGCATCGTTATGCGTCGCTTATGGCCTTCATAGTCACTGCGCTCCTTATTCCTTGTCGAAAAACTATCTGAAACGACTATGGTGCATATTTTTTTATTGACAAAATAGGAAATAAATCCTAAATTAAACTTAACACAGCCGGAAATGTATCTTCATGCTCCGGCGGTTTTCTCCTTCCCAATATCTTTAAAGAGTTTGCTCTGCGCAGGTGATAACGGCTTTTTGCCGCCCTTTGCGTAGTTTTTGTTTTTATCCGGAAAAACCGGCCCGCTCTCTTGTGCGCGATAACCGAAGACCGGCTCCAAGAGCTTTGCTCTTACCTTTGTTTAACGCCTAATGAAAAGAGGTTGCTTATGTCTACAACTATCGACCAGGCCTTCATCAAGCAGTTCGAACGTGAAGTGCATGAAGCCTATCAGCGTCAGGGCTCCAAATTACGGAACACGGTGCGCACAATCAATGAGGTTAACGGGTCTACCGCCGTCTTTCAGAAAGTCGGTAAGGGGACGGCCTCAACCAAATCCACGCATGGGATGGTCCCGGTTATGAATCTGGATCACTCGAATGTCGAGGTGATCTTGCAGGATTATTATGCAGGCGATTGGGTTGACCGGCTCGATGAACTGAAAACTAATATTGACGAGCGGCAGGTTATCGCTGCTGCGGGTGCAAACGCGCTGGGCCGCAAAACGGACGAACTGATTATCAATGCACTTTCAAGCGCGTCACAAAATGTCATCACGGACGGAAATATCGGGCTGACAAAAGATAAGGTCCTTGAGGCCTTCGAGACGTTCGGCGCTACGGATGTGCCCGATGACGGCCAGCGTTTCTGTATCGTCGGCTGGAAACAATGGAGCGAGCTTCTTGCGCTCGATGAATTCGTCAATGCCGATTATGTGGGCCATGAAAACCTGCCCTTTGCCTCCATTACGCAGGCGAAGTTCTGGCTGGGCACGATCTGGATTCCGCATTCCGGTCTGCCTGTCGATGCGAACGATATCCGCTCCTGCTTCTGGTATCACAAGACGGCTGTGGGCCATGCCGCAGCTTCGGATGTGCAGACGGATATTTCATGGCACGGGGACCGCGCTGCGCACTTCGTCAATAACATGATGAGTCAGGGCGCCGGGCTGATCGATGAGGCCGGAATTATCACCATTCAGGCCGATGAAACGCCTGACGCTGTTTAATATCTAGAGAAAAGGATTATATCATGGCTTTTACAGCATCCGACCTCAGCGTGCTGGCCTATGCGAACAACTTTACGCTTTGGCATTACACGACCATCGACGCGAGTATCACGACCGCCGGCTATTTCGACAAGGCGTCCGACATGCTGCGTGTCAACGATTTGATTATTGCGAATGTCGATACCGACGGAACGCCTGCGACGACGTTCTATGTCGTCACCGCCAATACGGGCGGCAGCGTGACGATAGCGGCTTACGTCTAGTATAGCCGTTTCATTTCAGGGGGTTGCCCCTGTCTTATCCTCCAAGGACCACGCTGCCTTCGCGGCTGGAGCGCGCCTTCCCCTTCCTCGCGCTCGCCCGCCCGCGGCGCTGTTTGTTCCGGAGGGTATCGACCGGACGCGGCCCGGTGCTTTCCCTGTGCTTCTCTTCTTCCGGGGAACGCCGGGCCGCGTTTTTTATCAGAGTTTAATCACAGGAGATTTTATCATGGCCCTGAACGACGTGGCTTTGGCCTCGCGCGCGCTGGTGCGTATCGGCGCGGCGCCCATTACTTCCTTCAATGACGGCAGCGCCGAATCCGAGATTGCGGGCGCTTTGTATGCCCCCACACGTGATGCGCTGCTCTCGGCCTATGCGTGGAGCTTTGCCACCGGGCAGGTCCAGCTCACACCGCTGGGGACGCCGCCTGTGGCCGATTACAGCCATGCTTACGGCTTGCCGAATGATTTCCTCCGCGCTCTGTCCGCGGGAACGGGATCGCGCGGGCGCGGGTTGAATTACCGAATTGCGCGCGGCGCGCTGCACACGAACGCGGATATGGCGGTCCTGACCTATATTTTCCGCCCCGATGAAAGCGAATTCCCGCCCTATTTCGATCAGGCGTTGATCGCGAGGCTCTCGGCGGAGTTTACCATTCCCGTCACGGAAAGCACCTCCCGCGCGCAGGCGCATTTCGGAATCGCCGAGGCCGAATATAAAAACGCCCGCCAGATCGATGCCCAGCAAGACAGCCCGAACCGGCTGGAACGCTTCCCGCTGGTGGATGTGAGGGAATAGGGTGTGGAAAACTTGAAAAATATTTAGTTTTTTCAGTGGTTTGGCTTTTTGTTTTTGCGCGGGGATGTGTAAAAAATTCTGTACAAATTGTACGCGTTGTGTCAATTATAGCCTATGAGCCATTGGGGAAAAGCTGATGGTTTCAAGAGGAGAACAATTTATCTCAATATTAAGAAATGAGCGGTACACCCTTTTGGAAGGGGCGCTTATCTACGAACATTTTGCGTATGTTGGGTTTGAATCCAACATAGGGGATCGCGTTTTTTGTTCGTAGAGCCGCTCGAATCGAATATACTATTTTACCTCTTTAGTAGCAATTGAGGGGGCGCTCCTTCGCTGCCTTGTGCACAACTTTTTTGTGTTTATGCACAGTTTTTTTTGATTTTCTCATGGACTATGTTACTTGCCCATTTCGGCGGGTTTTTTTTATTTCTTTTTACTCTGTCATTGAGGGGGTATCAAATACGGGTCAGGCCGTTGCTCAAATTCTTTTATGAAGGTTTCTAATTCTTTATTGGCAGCCCCTGTTTCAACTTTAGCTTGTTTATGTCCTTTTTTAGCTGCGAGTGCTGTGAGTTCGCGCTGTAGGCCCTGCTTTTGGTGTAGTAAATAAGGCTCATACGGGAATGTTAGATTGTGCGCCATGGCGTAGAGTTCTTCGGCGTTTTTGCCTTTTTGCTCTTCGGCCCAGGCCATGGATTTTGCAAGCAAGGCAAAAAATTCCGGTTCGTCAATACCGGCTTCTTTAAGAAATTTTATGTTCTGTTCGTATGTGGCCTTGTCGGTGCGGAGCGCATCAATCAGAAAGTTATTTTCAATATATTCTGTATTGAGGTTGGCCTCTGAGCCTGCGAAATATTCCGGATTAAGATCGCCGCCAACGTCTGAGAACGCTGTTTTATCTTCGAAAGTGCGGTAAAGGAGGGATAGAGAGAAAGAAATTTCCTCTATTTTTTCAAGGGTACTCAGATTTTTGAAGGTTTCCGTTTCGTAGTAATCGTCGCCGTGCTCTATGAGGGGGGCCGCTTTTGGTGGCAGTGGCGGCCGGGGACGACCATATGCGAGATACAGGAAATAGAAAGACAGGCCGACCTGAAGGAGCGCATAGGCAATAATCGGCAGGGTTACAAGAAGGATTAGAAATTTCTTCATAAGTACACTGTAAGGCAAAGCCCTGACGCTATCAATTTTATAAACTTACAAAGAGATACATCATTATGAACCAGTATGATCAAAGAAAACGCGAGTTGGAAATTCAGATCGAAGAGGCAGAGGCCCTCGTCAAAGAAAAGAGAAAAGCTGTTGATGAGGCGCGTACTGTTCTGGCTGCGTGTAAGGCAGCGCACTCCGGAGGAAAAAGATAAAAATGCAAAAGGCTAAAAAGTTTATAGGGCTTGAAAAGCTAAAACAAAGCCTGCGTTGCTTAGGCTTTTCTGCATCGCTGTGCTTGTTTTTTGCCTGTGTTTTTTGTGTCCTTATCGGTCTTATCGGTTTTCTCTATAATGTTGTTATCCTTGGCATTGTTTTGAAGGAAGGTATTTTTGTTGAGGACATTGTCTACACGGTACTTGCCACGGCGCTTCCCGGTTATGTTCTTGTTACTGTTTCCCGTAATCTTTTTCAGCGGGGACGTAAGAACGAAAACTGAGCAGGGGAACAGTAGTGTGGAGTCATTGAGGCTCCTTTTGGCTCTGATTTCATAAGACCCGTCCCTCGGCATAAGAGCGGCGGGTTTTTTGTTGTCTTTTTTGTCATTGCGAGGAGCGCAAGCGACGCGGCAATCCGTTTTTCTGGATTGCTTCGTTCTTTGCTCGCAATGACGGCTGTTATTTAATCCATAAGGAAAAAATCATATGACTCGGATACGGGAGATTAAAACGACCTTCACGGCCGGTGAAGTGTCGCGCGCATTATTGGGCCGCGGGGATTTACGCGCCTATGAGAATGGAGCGCTGGCTTTGCGCAACGTCTTTATCAAGCCTACGGGGGGCGTGACGCGCCGGGCCGGGCTGGCCTATATCGACACGGCTGCCGGGGACGGCAAGCTGATCGCGTTCGAATTCAACACGGAGCAGACCTATCTGCTGGTGATTACGGACGGGCGGATCGACATTTACGCAAGCGGGGTTAAGGAGGCGAGCCTGACCGCGCCGTGGTCTGCCGCGCAGATCAATCAGCTTGCCTGGACACAAAGCGCCGATACGCTCCTCCTGACGCATCCGGATGTACCACCGAAAAAGCTGGTGCGCAGTACGGGTGGGACATGGACCTTAAGCGACTGGGCGTATTTTACGGATGCTAATATTGTCCACCAGCCTTATTTTAAATTCGCAGGCAGCGCGGTTACGATCACGCCGGGCGGCACAACGGGGAGCGTAACGCTTACGGCCTCGGAAAGCGCCTTTACAGCCCAGCATGTAGGGACACGCCTGCGCGTGGCCGGTAAGGAAGCTGAAGTCACGGATTTCGAATCCGCGAGCGTCGTAACCGTGACATTGATTGAGGATCTGCCAAATACAGATCCCACGATCGACTGGGCAGAGCAGGGATTTAGTCCCGTGCGCGGCTATCCCTCATCTGTGGCCTTCCATCAGGACCGCCTCGTGATTGGTGGGTCACGTGATTTGCCGAACCGTTTATGGTTTTCGAAATCCGGCGATCTGTTCAATTTTGATCTGGGAACGGGGCTGGACGACGAGGCGATTGAGTTCTCGATCCTGTCTGATCAGGTCAACGCCATTCGCGGGATTTTCTCAGGCCGGCATTTGCAGGTATTCACCAGCGGCGCGGAATGGATGGTCACGGGCGATCCGCTGACCCCGGCCAGCGTGCAGATCAGGCGGCAAACGCGTATCGGTTCCGTCACCGGGCGTACGATCCCGCCGATCAATGTAGACGGGGCGACCTTGTTCGTGGCGCGCAACCGGAAAGAAATACAGGAATTTCTCTATACCGATCTGGAGCAGGCTTACCGTTCGACGGATCTGGCGCTGCTCTCTCATCATATTATCGAAAATCCTGTGGATATGGATTACGACCCGGCGAGGCGGCTGCTCTTCCTCGTGCGCGAGGACGGGCAATTCGCAGCGCTCACGGTTTTCAGGGCTGAATCCGTTGCAGCCTGGACGCTGCATGAAACGGATGGGGCGGTGAAATCCGTCGCGATCGTGGGTGAAGATGTCTTTTTGTTGGTGGAGCGGGGCGGCGCGTATCTGATTGAGCAGTTTGACGATGCGCTCAATCTAGACTCGGCGCTCAGTGGGACGGTGTCTACGCCCGCCTCCGTCTGGTCCGGGCTGGATCATCTGGAGGGGCGAAGCGTGTCTGTCGTCGCGGACGGGCAGGTGCAAAGCACCCAAATTGTTACAGGCGGCGCGGTAACACTTGATAAGCCCGCCCTATCCGTCGAGATCGGGCTGCCCTATACGCATGTGGTCGAACCTTTGCCGCCAAGTGCAGTTGGCGCGGCGGGGGGCGGGCGGAAGGTCCGGCTTGTCCGGGGGCTGTTCCGGTTGCAGGATACGCAGGCCTTGCGGCTCGATACGGGGCGGGGCCTGAAGGATATTCCACTGCGCCAGATCGGTGAGGACGAAATTCTGGATGCACCGCCGCCGGCGGTCAGCGGAGACATTCTGACTCGCGCGCTGGGCTGGCTGCCCGATGGGACGAAAGCACTCTGGCGGATCGAGCAGGACATTCCACTGGCCTTTACACTGTTATCGGTCAGCGCGGAAATCAAGGTGAATGATTAAAGCAAAGCGTCGAAGCTTTCTGTTTTATATAAAAAAGGAGTAAGGATTATGGCTGGGTTACAAACAATGGTGCCGCTTTTGTCGGCTGCCTCGCAAGGGATCGGGCTGGTTTCAAACGTGACCTCGAACCGGCAAAGTGAAAACTCTCAGGCACTAGCCCTACAGCAATTACAGGCACGACAGGCGGAAGAGGAACGTCAGCAGGCGCAGGATGCGGCGCTGAGCCGTGCGCAGATTTCTACGCAGGCTCAAGAGGCCGAACGCCAGCGCCGTTCTGCGCTTAAACGGGCCGTAGCACGGCAAAGGGCGCGCTTTGGGGGTAGCGGCGTCTCAAGCAATGGCGGGTCCTCCGAGGCCGTGCTGCTGGGATTGTTCGAGGAATCGGACGCCGAACGGGCGCAGCGCGAGCGGCTGGATAATTTGCGTTTCGGTGCGATCGACCAGAATCTTGAGCAACAGCAAAGCCTCAACGTTCTTCAGCGCGAACAGCTCCGCGAGCGGCAAAAGCTTAGCAATCTGTCTTCATCGGGGCTGAATCTGTTCGGAGACGGGCTTGATTTTGTGTCGAGCGCTTCCGGAGCGTTCAGTCGGATAGGCCGTTAGAGCTTTTCCATTTCAAATGGATTGGCTCTAAAGACAAAACTTATTTTAAACGAAAAGGATTATCACAATGAGCACCGAGCATATTAAAATGCCTGATGTGACGCCTGTTGTGCGTTACACGGCCAATGGGACGCAAAGTGTTTTCACCTATCCGTTTCCGATTTTCGCGAGTGAGGATATGAGTGTCTCTCTTGACGGCGCGCCGCAGGTGAGCGGTTTTACCGTCAGCGGCGCAGGCATCACGGAAGGCGGAAATGTCACATTCAGCGCGGCGCCAGCCAGCGGGGTGACGGTCACACTGGAGCGGCGTTTACCGATCGAGCGCGTAACAGACTTTCTGGAGGGCGGGGATTTTTCCGCCCGCGCCATTAATAACGAACTGGATTATATGATTGCGGCGCTTCAGCAGGTTGAGCGCGATAACGATACGATGTTGAAATACGCGCTTTCCGAAGTTCCGGGCAATGTGGAACTGCCCGTAAAGGCGCTGCGTGCGAATAAGGTGCTGGGCTTTGACGGGAATGGCGATCCGGTGGCTGTCTCGACCGAAGGGACGATGGCGGCACCTGATTTTACCGCGACAGGAACGGGCGCTTCGACGCGGACCAGCCATGATAAATTCTCCGACCTCGTTTCGATCAAGGATTTCGGCGCAATCGGGGACGGGCTGGCGGACGATACGCTGGCCATCCAGCAGGCTTTGGCGGCGCATGATGTGGTGCTGGTCCCGGTGGGGACGTATCTGATTACGGGAACGATTGCGCCCGCCGCCGGGCAGACTTTGATCGGGCTGGGACAACACTCCGTTCTCAAATGCCAGAGCGATAGTTTCAACGCGATTGAGATCCGGGCGAATAACGTGGTTCTTCACAATTTACGGATCGAAGGCGGGGATGTCGGGATTAAAATCTACGGCGCGGATGCGGAAGCCACGCAAAACAGCGTCACGGATGTACAGATTATCGGCAGCAAGACCGGGATTTTGCTCGACGGCTACACCGATACGAACAAGCCGTGCTATTGGAACAATTTCGCACGGGTTTTGATCGAGCAGCCTCTTGTCCATGGTGTCCATTTGACCAAAAGCGGGGCGGGCGATACGCCTAATGCCAACCGTTTCCATGTGGTGCGGGTATACTCCAAGGGCGCGGCGACGAGCGGGAGCGGTTTTTATATCGAGCACGGGGCGGTGAATAACAGCTTTGTGGATTGCGAGGCCAATGTAAACGGCCCAACGGCAGATAGCTGTTTCCGCGCAGGCGCGCAGGCAAGCGATACGCTGGTGGTGAATTTGCTCTGCGAGTCCACGAATACTGTGCCGAATGTGAAACTGGATGCGGGCTCTACCGGCACGGCGCTGGTTAATCTTTCGGCGCTGAGCAACGGGTCGGCCATATTGGACAATTCCGGCGGGGCGTATAGCGCGTATAATGCGGGTTATCCGGACAAAAACACATTGGCACAAACGAGCGTGAGCGATCTCAAGGCCGGGCTTCAGCGTTACGATACCGAATATATCGACACATCCGGGACGGTTGCGCTGGATCTGTCCCATTCCGTGCATTTCGTCTCCAGCTTTTCGGGGGCTTTAACAGTGGAGCTTCCGGCGGCGGGCAGCGCGAATGGCGCGATGATGGTCGTTAAAAAGATCGACAATTCCTCGAACCTTGTCACTGTCACGGAGAGTGGAGCCGCGGGCCCGGACGGGCGGAGCTATTTCCTGCGCACGGAAAACGACTTTGTGCAGATGATCTCCAACGGGGCGGAATGGTTTGTAATTTCCTCCAACCGCGCGCCGGGCAATACGCAGTTCTTCGACGGGACGGGCACGTACGACATTGATATGAGCGTCGATGTGTATCTGCTCTCGGCCTTTAGCGGGGCGCTGACTTCACGCCTGCCGCCTGCGAATGCGGCTGAGGCTGCCGGGCGTATGATTACGCTCAAAAAGACGGACAGCTCCGCCAACGCCGTCACCGTTACGGAGCAGGGC
>JAGRKA010000036.1 GCA_020442475.1 Alphaproteobacteria bacterium
CGGTTTAAAAGGGCCTGCTGGAATGCTGCGCCATCCCGGAAACGACTGTAATCACCCATACCAATAACAGCGCTTTGGCTAACCAGCAGCAATTCCCGGCGATCCTTAAGCGCAACGACGTCAATCATGCTGCCATCATGATGAGAGGTCAGCCTAAGCGATGCTGTTGGAAAGCCTGCCTGCGCTTCTGCATTTGGCGTGTCGTGATGCCGTGTGTAGTGATTCAAAAACTCAATGCTATTTACATCAGCTTCTATACCATGCGTC
Organism: Alphaproteobacteria bacterium; assembly: GCA_020442475.1. Taxonomy (GTDB): domain Bacteria; phylum Pseudomonadota; class Alphaproteobacteria; order Micavibrionales; family Micavibrionaceae; genus JAGRKA01. The sequence goes on from JAGRKA010000036.1 coordinate 268, forward strand.
TCTTCTTGGTTATTCACGGCACGCATAATCTTCCTAAAAACGCTTTGAACGGTAGAAAACGGTAAAACGGTCCCGGCAGAACCTACATCCGGCTCCGGCCATTTGTTCCAGTCAAATGCCTCAGGATCATAGCTCTGAAGACGCTCATAATATGCGCGCGCTTCCGATAAAGTGCTTGTAACCTCTTTTTGAAGGGCCCCATCCATTGTACTGATCAGGTAATCTTCCAACCCGGCCTCAAGCGCCTCAAGGCTCGAAAAATCTGTGCTTTCTGTGGTATTAAAATACACACTAACATCCATTTCCTCTATCTGATCGGATAATGAAGGCATTGCAATGCATGTAAAACCGGAACCGTCTGCCTTTGGAAACATATTAATCGGCCTGGCGCTCATCAAATCCCTGCCGCCTTCCAATAGCCCAATAGATATAAAGCCTGACCTGTCGTCGAATTCCACATCGATAGACAAGTCACTTCCTCCGGTTTTAAGAAGATTATTCAAATCATGGACGTGTTTCCGAACCATTCCCAGCAAAGGCGAAGCTTGATTAGCCAGATGGTCCTGAGAGGCTGCTCCGGATGCACCGCTAAATTTTTCTTTTATCATATCCTTGGCCTTTCACCGCTTGGAATGGGAGCAAACATAGAAAAGATATAAAAATATGTCAATAAAAAAGCTCCCCTAAATTTGGGGGGAGCTTTCTCAAAAACATCAATGACGAAAAGCCTTACTCTTCCAGATTTTCGAACAGCAGTGTGGAGATATAGCGCTCAGCGAAAGACGGGATAATCACGACGATACGTTTACCCTTATTCTCTGGAAGCTTTGCAATCTGCCGTGCCGCAGCCAGCGCCGCGCCGGAAGAAATCCCGCAGGGCAGCCCCTCAAGCCTCGCCACCTCACGCGCCGTTTCCAGCGCCTCCGTCGAGTTCACTTTCACAACCCCATCAATCAGGCTCGTATCAAGGTTATCCGGAACAAAACCGGCACCGATCCCCTGAATTTTATGGGGCCCCGGCTCACCACCGGAAATAACCGGGCTTTCCTCCGGCTCGACCGCGTAGGTCTTGAAATCGGGATTGTAAGCCTTAAGCGCCTGTGAAGCCCCGGTCAGCGTTCCGCCCGTTCCCACACCGGAAATCAGGATATCCACCTGACCGCCCGTATCACGCCAGATTTCCTCCCCGGTCGTCTCACGGTGGATTTGCGGGTTTGCAGGATTGTCAAACTGGCTCAACTGGAAAGCGTTCGGGATCTCGGCCATCAGGGCTTCCACCCGTTCAAACGCACCCTTCATGCCTTTTTCCGCAGGCGTCAACTCAATTTCAGCCCCCAGAAAACGGAGCATTTTGCGCCGCTCAAGAGACATCGATTCCGGCATCGCCAAAATCAGCCTATAGCCCTTGCTCGCCGCGACAAAAGCCAGCGCGATCCCGGTATTACCGGAAGTCGGCTCAATCAGAGTCGTTTCACCCGGCTTAATTTTGCCAGCGCGCTCGGCAGCCTCGACCATTGCAAAACCGATCCGGTCCTTAACGGAACCCAGCGGATTGAAGAATTCGAGCTTGGCCATGATATCGGCTTCCAGCCCATATTTCGCAGTAAATTTCGGCAACCGGACCAGCGGAGTTCCTCCAACCGTGTCCAGAATACTGTCATAAACTTTCCCACGGCTTTCAATATTCGCCTTCAACGGTGTGCCCTGTGCAGGTGCTTCGCTCATGTTCCTAGTCTCCTTCGCCGGGTTCGGGGCTGAAATATTTATCGAATTTGCCCTTTTCGTCTTTCAGGGAATCCGCGCCCTCCATCGGGGCTTTGCTTGCGGTAATATTCGGCCATTTCTCAGCATAATCGCGATTCAGATCAAGCCATGCATCAGCTTTCGAGTCCGTATCGGGCACAATCGCCTCAATCGGGCACTCCGGCTCGCACACGCCGCAATCAATGCATTCCTCAGGGCTGATAACGAGCATATTCTCACCCTCATAAAAGCAGTCGACCGGACAAACTTCTACGCAATCCGTATATTTACACTTGATGCAGACATCTGTGACCACAAAGGTCATGGGCTTTTCTCCATGCTGGGCTGAAAATACTACCAGAAAGGGAGATTAATGCTCAAAAAGAACGGGCGCAACAGATTTTCAGAAAATTGTGGGCGGATGACGCAAGTATCTCCCGAAAAACACGATGGGCATCTATAATTCTCCTATGAGACTCTTCCGCCGTAGCAGCCGCCGTCATAGAGATTATGGCGATAAACGCCTCCGCCCTCTCCTGCTGGCGCTCGCTGTCTGTTTGATGCCATTTCTTTCAGGATGCGCGTCCTCAGACGAGTCCGCCTTGAAATCCGCTCTGACGCCCCTCCCTGCAGTTCCCATTGATCCGAGCGATAAAATTCTAAAACGCGATTTGCAGGCCTTTCTGGAACAAACGGGAGCGCCCACCGCCTCCAGCTATGATCTGGCCCGTTTTGACCTGAACGCGGATGGCCGCCGCGAAGCGCTCGTCCTGTTCAAGACTCCTTACGGCTATTGGTGCGATATGCATGGCTGTACGATGTTAGTCTTTAAAGCTTACGATGACCATTTCACCCTTGTGAACGCGATCCAGCCTTTGCGTGAACCGCTTTACATCGACGATCTCGAAACGAAGGGCTGGAAAAATATGGCCGTGCGGGTTTCCGGCCGCTGGGATGACGCGAAAGATGTCGTGCTCCAGTTCGACGGCAGGACATACCCTTCAAACCCTGCGGACCTGCCGCCTTATCCACGCAATATGCGCACGGCGTCCGTCCGCCTCTTTCATGACTGAAAACCCTGCCTCGCGTATAAAAACAACCGTCTTCTGAGCTTTACAGACAATTACGCCCGCAAACTTTTTACGATATAGCCCAGCCCGATGGCAGCAAGAAAACACTGCATAAATACCGGCAAGCACGCAGAGACAAAAGACATGTCTCCAATCGGATAGAAAAAAGCAGCGATATGTGCTTCTCCACCTAAGCTTGCCAGAAATGGCAATAATATGTAAGCGGAAAATAGATAGAGAAAAATCCAGAACATCTTATGCCGCTCGATCTTTCCCAGCAAAACCGCATGATAGACAAGCCCGTCCCTGAGTACAAACAAACTCAGCGCGCTGATAAAAGCCAGATTTGAGAATGAAAAGATAGGCTGCCATATGCGCGCAGGGACGTCAACAACTCCCGCATGGAGAATCAGGAAAATATAGGCTGGAACCAGCAACAGCACACATCCGGCCCATCCCGGCGTATTTTCAAAAAAATGGCGCCATTCACGGGCTTTCCACGCATAAATCCAGCGCTTATAGCGGGCAAGATCCGTTGCATCTTTGAAAGTAGCAAGATAGGTAAAAAAGAGAATAATAAGGAATGAGAGATAAATCTTGGAAACAAGTTTTAACTCAGCATCGAGCGTTGCATAATATCTGTTATTATCCAGATAACCACTTATATAAAAGCTGAACGTTGCCAGAAAAAGCACAAGGACTATAGGCGCATTTTTATATTGCAGCTCTTCCCTGAAAGTTCTTTGGCTTGCCACCATCATCCAGAACAGCAAAAACAGGATTGATCCTATCAGAAATACATCCTGATTAACGGAAAGAGTATGCCAAAAAATCTCCGATGGCTCTTTCACGAGAGATTGCAAATTAAATCCCACCGTTATTGAAAAAACAAAACCCGATACAAGAAAACCGCCGATAAACGAAGCCGCAATGCCCTGCTTTTTAAGCTGAAGCCCGTGCGTTCCCATAAACAAGGCGGCCGTATGCCCTGATATTGTTGCAAGAAGCAAGTAAATCAAAAGGTTTACGGGTGTCGGAGCAACCTCTCGTATATATTGAAATTTCACCGTATCCAGCGCCGCACCGTAAGAAAGTCCTATGACCGCCAATAAGATAAGCCCTATATACCAGACATAGGATGTGGCACCGAATAACTTGCCGATCGTCAAACTCCATGGTGCCAACGACGACATTTTTAAAAAATCCCAAGTTTTTTTCCCAAGATCGCTGACAGCCGCAGATGCTGCCTCATAACTGCCCCACAGAAACATCACAACAAAATAAATAAACAGGGCAGGCTTAAAAAGGCGGGCCTGCCAAGGAAACTCATCGGGCTGTGCAGCCAACACATAAAACAAGAGTCCGAGTACGATCGGCGGCACAATTAAACGGATTGGCGAAAAGTTCAGCCACAAATATCTATGAAACTCAGGATTGACGATAATCATGGTTTTGCCTTACTTTCGGCTGCTTGCGCTGCCTTTTCCATTTTCTGTAAGCCGCTGTCATCTCCGGAGATAGCCAACTCCATATAAGCAGCCTGCAAACTCTTTTGCATCACCGTAAACTCGGAAACCGGAACATCTTTACCCACCAGATATTTCAAAAACGTGACCTGCCGGTCCGGCCCGCCATTGAAAGCCAGCGCGACAGAGTGCCCTGCAATCCGAACCCCGGAAACACCCGTATAGCTCTCAATAATTTTGATATATTTTTGATCTGTAGTTTGCAGCCCAATCCGTAAAACCGCTTCCTGCGCAGCCCTATGCTCCTCCAGTATAATATGAGACTTTATCTCCCCGTCACGGATAACCAGCATATCCGTGCAATACTCCTCCAGTTCAGCTAAAATGTGAGAAGATACAATAATGGTCATCCCTCTGTTTTTGAGGCGAACCATCAACGCGGAGAAATGCACTCTGGCTTCCGGGTCCATACCGGAAGCGGGCTCATCCAAAAAGATGCATTTCGGATCATGGATCAAGGCGAGCCCAACGCCAAGCCTTTGCCTGTAGCCACGAGAAAGAGCCCCGGCCTTTTGATCCATATAGCCTGTCAATTCAACCTCTTCCGCCAGCGCTTCTATCTTTTGCTTTAGATTTTGCAAGGGCAGCTTATGACACCACGCCATATATGTCAGGCATTGCCGAACAGTCAAAGAGTCATACAGACCAAAAAAATCAGACAAATATCCTATATGCCTGTGCGCATCTCTGGGCCTGTCATGAACATCAATACCGTTTACAATAACGCGCCCACTGATCGGTGTTTCAAGGCCAACCATACATCGAAGCAAAGTTGTCTTCCCCGCCCCGTTCGGCCCGACAAGCGCAGTGATACTGCCTTCTTCAATCTCAAAGCTGATATTTTTTAAGACGCGTTTTCTGGGATATTCGAAGTTGATATTCTGGACGGAAGCAAGGCTCATAATATATCCACTCCAGTCTTGGAACCCCTTGGAAATGGTGACCGCTCCGGGATTCGAACCCGGGGCCTACTGATTAAAAGTCAGTTGCTCTACCGGCTGAGCTAAGCGGTCATCCGTCCGAAAAGGACTTGTAAGACCGTGGCAACATATGGATTTCCATCCGGCACGTCAAGCCTTTCCGCTCTCGGGATTTGAAAATTTTGCGTAAAGTCTCTCTGCGACCTGCGGAGTCACGAATTCACGGATATCTCCACCCATGGAACAAATCTCTTTTACAAAGGATGCGGAGACAAACTGCCACTTATCCGCCGCCATGAGAAATACCGTTTCAATATCCGGATCAAGCTTGGCATTCATACCGGTCATCTGAAATTCATATTCAAAATCAGAAACGGCGCGCAACCCTCTGAATATACAGGAGGCTTCCATCTCTTTTGCAAAATTAACCAGCAATGTATCGAAAGAGCGGACTTCAATCTCGCACCCTTTCTCATGCATATTATCAATATCGGACCGAACCATCTCGACCCGCTCCTCATGCGCAAAAAGCGGTCCCTTTCTGGGACTATCCGCAACAGCGACAATCAACCGGTCGACAAGGCTGGAGGCCCGGCGGATCAAATGGAGATGTCCCTTTGTCACGGGATCGAACGTACCGGGATAAACCCCGGTGATGTATTTAGCCTGCGCCATAGGCTTACGCTCCTTTAAATATCACGAATGGCCTACTGCTAGCCCCTCTGTTCCGGTAAGTCAACCGCGCAGGGACACTTAACATATTGACATCACATTCCTCCAACTGCTACACACACCAGATATGAAATCAGGATATGAAATTCTATGAGCCACCTGTCCCGCTTTTTTGGCACCCCTCTTATGATAACCTCTTTGATTGTCAGCACAGGCGCCTGTGACCAGCTTGATATGGGTCACAGAGATTTTGCGAACGATATTCAAAGCCTTAGCACAGAGTTTAAAGACAAAGCTCAAACCCCTACAATAGCCAACGCACACCTGATCGGTACACCGGGCATCTGCTATGATTTGCGGAAGGCAAACGGTCCATATACACGCCTGTCCTATCAAACGGGCGGAACGACACATGCATTGAATGCAATTCCCTATACTATAGAAGCAGGGCCTTGCGATAAATACCCAAAAGGAGAGCGCTTTAATGCCTATTGGCAGGCTTCAGATGCCTATAAAACGACCCTGCAAACTCTCGCATCTCAAATAGATTTTTTTGAAAATGAGTATAAGCAACGCTTCAATGCCAATTTAGTTACAGAACAATCTCAAGCGGCAACAACCATTTACCCCATCTACGCTACAAACCCGTAAAAGCCCTATCCAGATGTCTCAACAACACTCTTCTTTCCCCTTATCAAATGACGAGAAAAACATTCTCTATGCCCTTATTGCCCTTGATAACCGGCACAAAGCACCCGCGACATCGCAACAAATAGAGGATATCATCATACAGGCACGAAAGTCCGAACACACACTGCCGGGTCTGACGATCAAAGCGGCAGGCCTTGCCCTTGGCCTCGCCTTTCGCTGTGCATATCAGGAAAGAGAGCAGATTGAGGAGGGTTTGATATCCCTTTCTCAAAACGTGAGAGGGTCTCTTGGAAAACTAAAAGAGCGGGGCTATCTGGAAGCAAGCATGGATTCGGATATGCTCATCGTAAGATATGCAATCACACAAAACGGCAAAAACGCTATCCGTGAGGCAAGCTATTCAAACCCACCACCAGTCTGGTCTAATTCATTATAGGGCTGGCAACTAAAAAGGAGTACGGTCAAGTTCCTGATTATATCCCTGACAAAAGTTGTTGTTTTCAAACGAAGCTTGCATCCGGTATACGGACGTGAAACTATAAACAGGCATCATTTAAAAGCAGATTTAAACTGGGGAGATTTCAGATGTCTTTTCTTTCACATGTAAAAGCAATCCGTTTGCCAGCCCTTACCGCAGCGCTTATATCGTCCGCCATGCTTTCCGGGTGCGGGCCGAACGGCACACACATCCTCAATAACGCCGAATATTTCCAATATACGTTCAAAATCGCTGAAAAAGTCGCCAATGACAGCTTCCGTATACCGCTGTGCAACGGGCAGCATCTTGATGCAAGCATGGACGCTATTGAGCAGATGATCCAGACCGGGAACAGCACCTTGACCGATTGTGCGCAGTCCTTCGCCGTCTCTGTCGATGCGCGTCGCGCCGAAGGGCTGGTTGAAGTTGAAACTCACGGCAACCCCGCCACCACGCAAAGCGATCTCGAAATCCGTCTAGCCAACCCGGCTACGGCGCCGACAACCACCATACCGACAAGCATCTTCCTGCGGGGCACAGGCCCGCTCCAGACCGGCCCGCTTCCGGGTTTTGCGGATTTGGGCTTCGGCACGGCGGCGCAAGACGTGTTCTCTACACAGCAAAATCAGGGTGCCCCGCATTTCTTTGCGCATAAAATGCTTTCGCTCAGCAGCACCCGCGTTTCCGGTAATTTCAGCCTGATCGCAAAAAATATAAATAATGCAAATGACGACCGTGTTCTGATCGTAACAGACGGCACATATCTGCTGGACGTGGATTAAGAGCGGCAGCCCCCGCCTCCGTGGCAGCGCGCTTTGCCTACCTGCGTTCGGTACACCTTGTTTTAAACCGCAGAGGCACAGGGCACGCAGAGTTTTTATATTTCTGTAGCCTCTGCATCTCTACGGTGGGCTTCAAAATCCTTTCAAACCATATCGTTCGGTTTTGAATGAAAACACTACATACGCCGGAGAGGGGCTTGGGATAAGAATACGCTCAAAAAAACGCCAAGAATAAGCACAGGAACGCTGCGGACAAGCACACTATAGAGATGACAAGAAACCGCGCCGCCCAATCTTCAAGAACAGCAGCCTCCTTCCAAAACCGATCTATATCAGGACTTTGTTCAAACTGCGCCCAGTTGTGTTCACGCTGTTTATCCAGACAATATATACCAGGTACTGCCGCGAACAGAGCAAAAAGCATTGAAAGAAAAGACAAAGCAAATCCTGTAACAATGTAGCATGGCACATCACTTTCAGCATTATAAACCTCGAAAGCACTCGCTGCACCACCGATATAAGCCAAATTAATAATGATTAAATTTTGAAAAAGTGCTAGATACACCCTGAGAATGCGGTCTCGAATATGGTGATCCTGCTCAGAAAACATACACCACTTTTTCCAGTCAGAATCGCTCATTGTTTCTTTTCATTTCTAAACCACATCATCCCGGAAATGATAATATGGATCCCGGTCGGAGTTTATCCCGGACCTGATCCGGGACCGGGATAACGGTTTCATCTTTGAAACCCTCTGTCCTCTGTGCGCTCCGTGTTTTAAAAACTACGCCTCGGGCGTTTCCGCGGCTTCAGACTCGTCGGCTTCGAGAATATCATTGCCACCGTCGCCCTCCTCCTCATCCTCGCCCTCTTCCTGCACGAGCCAGGCGACGGAGACGACATTCTCATCCGCGCCGACCTTAAAGATCGTCACGCCCTGCGCACTGCGGCCTGTTGTGCGGACGGTTTCAACCGGGGTGCGGATGAGTTGCCCCTTATCGGTGACGAGCATGATCTGGTGGGAATCCGTCACGGGGAAGGTCGCCACGACCTCTCCGCCGTTCTTTTTCGTCAGGGACATATTGGCTACGCCCTGCCCGCCACGCCCGGAGACGCGGTATTCATAAGCCGATGTCCGCTTGCCAAAACCCTTGTTCGAGACTGTGAGCAAAATTTGCTCCTTCTCCAGAAGCTCGCGGAACCGTTCGGGTGAAAGCTCCAGATCCGTCTCCTCATACTCCGCTGCTCCATCCTCATCCGTACCGATAATCTGGCTGGCCGCCTTGAGGTAGGCGTTGCGCTCTTCCGGCGAGACTTCAACATGTTTCAAGATCGACATAGAGATCACCTCATCACCCTTTTGCGACAGCTTGACCCCACGTACGCCCGTCGAGGTCCGCCCGGCAAAGACGCGAATATCGCCCACCGGGAACCGGATGGCCTTGCCCAGCTTTGTGGCCAGCAGCACATCTTCGTCTTCCATGCAGATTTTCACGGAGACAAGATTTTCTCCCTCACCCAGCTTCATGGCGATCAGACCGTTAGAGCGGATATTCTTGAAATCGGAGAGTTTGTTCCGACGGACCGAACCGTGAGAGGTTGCGAACATGACATCCAGTTCGTTCCACTTTTCCTCATCTTCAGGCATCCGCATATAGACTGAGACATTCTCCTCCTGCTCCAACGGCAGAAGATTCACGAGCGCCTTGCCTCGTGATTGCGGCGTGCCCAGCGGAAGCTGGTAAACTTTCATCCGGTGAACAAGCCCCCGGCTGGTAAAGAACAGGATCGGCGTATGAGTGGAGGCCACAAACAGATCGGAAACAAAGTCCTCATCCTTCGTCGCCATCCCGGAACGCCCTTTCCCGCCGCGGCGCTGCGCCCGGTAGGTATCAAGCGGCACGCGCTTGACGTAACCGCCATGGGTGATGGTCACAACCATATCCTCGCGCTGAATAAGGTCTTCCATATCGACTTCATATTCCGCATCAATCAGCTCGGTCCGGCGCGGCGTATCGAATTTTGCCTTAACCTCTTCCAGTTCCTCAAGCAGGACGCCCAGCAGGCGTTCCCGGCTCCCCAAAATGGCCAGATACTCGGCAATCGCATCGGTAATATCTTTCAGCTCGCCTGCGATCTTTTCACGCTCGAGCCCTGTCAACCGGTGCAGGCGCAGTTCCAGAATCGCACGGGCCTGCGCCTCGGACATTTGATACGTCCCGTCTTCATTCACAGGATGCTCCGGATCGTCGATCAACTCAATCAGCGGCGCGACATCTTTCGCAGGCCACGGTTTGGCCATCAAGCCCTCACGCGCTTCCGTCGGATCCTTCGCCCCACGGATCAGCGCGATTATCTCGTCAATATTGGCCACAGCCACGGCCAGACCGGCCAAGACATGCGCCCGCTCCCGCGCTTTGGCGAGTTCAAAGATCGTCCGGCGGGTAATGACCTCTTCGCGGAAAGCGATAAAGGCTTTCAGCATGTCGCGGATGAGCATCATCTGCGGTTTGCCGTTATGCAGAGCCACCATGTTGCAGGCAAAATTCGTCTGAAGCGCCGTATGTTTATAAAGCTGGTTCAGCACGACATCGGCGCTCGCACCAACCTTGAGTTCGATCACCACCCGGACCCCGTCCCGGTCGGATTCATCCCGGACTTCGTGGATATCCTCCACGATCTTATCGCGCCCGACCTCGCCAAGCCGTTCAAGCAGCTTGCCTTTATTAACCTGATACGGAATTTCATGAACGACGATCACTTCACGCTTACCGGATTCCTCAATTGAGGTCTTGGCACGCATGACCACAGAGCCGTTCCCGGTATGATAGGCCGAGCGTATCCCGGACTTGCCCAGAATATAGGCTCCGGTCGGAAAGTCCGGCCCGGGAATAATTTCGTTAATCTCCTCAGTGCTCAATTCCGGGTTTTCAATCAAAGCCCGGCAAGCATCGACGACTTCACCCAGATTGTGCGGCGGAATATTTGTCGCCATCCCGACCGCGATCCCGCCGGCCCCATTAACGAGCAGATTCGGTACACGAGACGGCAGGACATCCGGCTCCTTCATCGACTCGTCATAGTTCGGATGAAAATCGACCGTTTCCTTGTCGATATCCAGCAAAAGCGCCTCGGCAGCCTTATCCAGCCGCGCTTCCGTATACCGCATAGCGGCCGGAGAGTCGCCATCCATAGAACCGAAGTTCCCCTGCCCGTCAATCAGTGGCAGGCGAAGCGACCAGGGCTGCGCCATACGCACGAGGGAATCGTAAATCGCCTGATCACCATGGGGGTGATATTTACCCATGACATCCCCGACGATCCGGGCTGACTTTTTATAGGGTTTGTCCGAGGTATAGCCGCCCTCCCGCATCGCATAGAGAATGCGGCGGTGAACGGGTTTCAGCCCGTCACGCACATCCGGCAGCGCACGGGAGACAATCACGCTCATCGCGTAATCAAGATAAGATTGCTTCATCTCCTCTTCGAGGGCGATGGAAGGCATGTCGTGATCGTCTGTTACGGCTGTGTCGGTCATGTTTTTCTTTTACTCAATCTGTTACGATTCCGCTATTGCGGTCCCGTTCCCCCTGTGCGCACCCGCATCGCAGCCTTATCCAGCATCCGAACGATTTCAGGGTAAACAATTTTTGCGTAGTCACTATATTTATCGCTCGCAGAACGGGCTTCCGGTTTCGTGTAATACTCGACCATCGCCTTGAGTTCCGGCTCCGTATAGACTTGCGCATAAGCATCAATAGAAATCCGCTCCAGCGCTTTTGGGTTTAGAACGCTGCGCATGGCCGATATAAAAGCGGCACGGTCTTCCGGCGGCTGTGTCTGCGCATATTGCTCAATGGCGCTTTCGACCTGATCGCGCACAGGGCGCAACTTGTGCATTTCCTCAGCCAACTTCAAGCGGCGCTCAAGAGCCGGGTCGATCGCATTATGATTTCCCTGCTCTTGCGGTGCCTGCACCTGAGATTGCTCCTGCTCGGAAACGGAAGCAGGCTCAGTCTCTCCCGCAGCAAACGCTGGAAAAGCCCCTCCGAAGAGAAGCAGCGCAGAGAAAAACGCCGTAAGAAGGGCAATATGGCTGATTTTGCGCAATAACATAGCGTTTTCCTTCCTAGAACGGAATTTCATCTTCGAGTTCATCAACCCGTGCCGGAGACGGTGCACCGGAAGGTGCCGCATTTCCGCCGGAAGCAAAGCCGCCGCTTCCGTAGCTATTATCCTGATAGCCGCCACCAGCACCTGCGCCTGCACCGCCACCTGAGCGGCTATCCAACATGGTCAGCTCTCCACGGAAAGGCCGCAAAACGACCTCAGTCGTGTATTTATCCTGCCCGTTTTGATCCTGCCATTTGCGGGTTTCAAGCTGCCCCTCAATATAAACCTTGGAGCCTTTTTTGATATAGTTCTCAATAACGTTAATTAAACCCTGATTGAAAACTGCAATACGGTGCCATTCCGTTTTCTCGCGGCGCTCTCCCGTAGCCTTGTCCTTCCAGTTTTCCGAAGTTGCGATGGAAAAGCTTGCCACCTTATCCCCGGATTGCATCGTCCGGATTTCAGGGTCCTGCCCCAGATTACCAACCAAGATCACTTTATTGACGCTACCTGCCACGTTTTTACTCCTTAACTGTCTTCGATTCGTATTTGAGAGTCGGAGTATAAACACCCGCTCCCGGATTCAAAAGGGTTTTGTCATGCCCTCGGTAGGGTACGGGCACACATATAGTAAGTATGCGGCGTCCATTCTGATGAAAAAGCTTGACTTATTTCGATATTACAGCGTATAAGATCGCATTATGAAAACAATTAACGCACAACAGAACATCAATGAAGCGATACAAGTAGAGACGCTTCCTAAGCTAGACCAGATATTCAACAGGCTTGTCAGCCTGCGTTCTGTTGCGTATGCGAGATCCCTTCCCGCTCCTGCCGCGAATACGGAACACAACCGAATCGACAAGGACAAACTTCCTTTGTCCAAGCGCATTGCGGCCCATGTTTTTGAAGAAGCTTTCATGGACGCCACAGCGCTCTCACCAGAGGATTTCCAAACCCTTAGAAGCACGCTGTTTGCACACGCCGAAAAGCCAAGAAATGCCCCTCTTGCCGCAGGGCTGCACGACATATTCTCTAGAATAATGGACAGACGGGACGAGCTCACCCAAAACAAGATCAGAAAGCTGGAAAAGGAAGCCGTAACGGATCCCTTAACAGGCCTTCTGAACAGGCGCGGTCTTAGACAAATGCTTGACCATACAAAAGCGCAACTCAATCGAAAAACTATTGGCTCCGGCGCCGTTCTCAATTTTGACTTGAATGATTTCAAAAAGGTCAACGATACGTACGGCCACGATGCAGGCGATGCGCTTTTAAAACTTTTTGCGGATCATTTGAAAGGTACACTTCGTGATGAAGATGTCGTCACCCGTCCCAGCGGCGATGAATTCGTCGTCATCCTGACGCATGCGGCTAATTCCAACGACTCAGCAAAACAATATTACGACACGGCCCTTGCACGCCTGAACCAAGAACTGAACGCCCTGAGTCTGGAATGGGAAGGTACAACAATCCCGCTTTCCGTTTCCATCGGTATGGCCGTAGGCGATTCTATCGAGGAACTGGAAAAGGCCATGATTAAATCCGACAAAGATATGTACAATCAGAAGATAGCACGAAAAGCTGGCAAAGAAGAAGACCAGGGGGGAAAAACGGCTAGAAACAGAAACAGAAACAACCCAAAGCTCTCTGCCATTCTTAAACCAAGTGTATAAAAAATTGGACTTCCGCACGCCCCTGCGCCATATAAGCTCTTATGCTTAAAACGATCAGCGTGCGCGGGGCACGGGAACATAATCTGAAGGACATTGATGTTGACATGCCGCGGGATTCGCTCGTGGTGATTACAGGCCTGTCCGGGTCCGGGAAATCCTCGCTGGCGTTCGATACGATCTATGCGGAAGGCCAGCGACGCTATGTAGAAAGCCTTTCTGCTTACGCGCGGCAGTTTCTTGAACTGATGAGCAAGCCGGACATGGATTCCATTGAGGGCCTCTCCCCGGCCATTTCCATCGAACAAAAAACCACCAGTAAAAACCCGCGCTCTACAGTCGCAACCGTCACTGAAATTTATGATTATATGCGCCTTCTCTGGGCACGGGCGGGGGTACCCTACTCTCCTGCGACAGGCAAGCCCATCGAAAGCCAGAGCGCGAGCGAGATCGTGGAGCGGATACAAGCGCTCGGTGACGGCACGAAGATCTATCTCCTCGCCCCGATCGTGCGCGGACGCAAGGGTGAATACCGCAAGGAGTTCAAAGAGCTGCTGGCCAAGGGCTTTCAACGCGTCAAAGTCGACGGCGCGCTGTATGAAATTGACGAGGCTCCTGCACTCGACAAGCAGATCAAGCACGATATCGAAGTCGTCGTGGATCGTCTGGTCATTCGCGGCGAAGGCGACCCGTCTGCACGGACGCGACTGGCGGATTCAGTAGAAACGGCCCTGAAACTTGCCGATGGGCTGGTGATCGCAGAAAACGCCGATACGGGCGAGCAAACGCTCTTTTCTGAAAAATTCGCCTGCCCCGTTTCGGGCTTTACAATACCCGAAATCGAGCCGCGCCTGTTTTCCTTTAACGCGCCGCACGGCGCCTGCCCCTCCTGTGACGGGCTGGGCGTGCGGATGCATATGGATGAGGCCCTCGTCGTACCAGACCCAAGCAAACCCTTGCGCAAGGGCGCGATAGAGCCGTGGTCCCGCCAGTTCGCACCCTTCTATACCCAGACGCTCGAGGCCGTTGCGGCCTATTACGGCTTCAGCATGGATACGCCGTGGGACGCGCTGGGCGAAGATGAACGCACGCGCGTCCTGTACGGCTCGGGAACGGACGTTATCCCGGTGACGTATGAGAGCAAAAGCGAAAGCACATGGAAAAGCAAAAAGCCGTTCGAAGGCGTGATCCCGTCGCTGGAACGGCGCCTGATTGAAACCGATTCCGTTTCCGTGCGCGAAGCACTCTCGAAATACCAGTCTTCCGCCCCTTGTACAGCCTGCGAGGGCCACCGGCTGAAACCGGAAGCACTGGCGGTGAAGATCGACGGGCTGCATATCAGCGCGGTTGCGCAGATGGGCATTGCAGAGGCGCAGCTCTGGTTCGCAGCTCTTTCTTTTGCGCCCCAACAAACCGAAATCGCAAGGCCTATCCTCAAGGAAATCAATGAACGGCTGAGCTTCCTGATGAATGTCGGGCTGGATTACCTCAATCTCTCCCGTGCTTCCGGCACACTTTCAGGCGGAGAAAGCCAGCGTATCCGCCTGGCCAGCCAGATCGGCTCCGGCCTGACCGGCGTACTCTACGTGCTGGACGAGCCCTCCATCGGCCTGCACCAACGGGATAATAACCGCCTGCTGGAGACACTCAAACGGCTGCGGGATCTAGGCAATACCGTCATCGTCGTCGAACATGACGAAGACGCGATCCGCAGTGCCGATTACCTGATTGATATGGGACCGGGCGCAGGCATCCATGGCGGGCGCGTTGTCGCCGCCGGATCACCGGAAGAGGTTTTCAAGAATAAAGACAGCCTGACAGCACAATATTTGACCGGAAAACGGGAGGTCCCCGTCCCTGAGAAACGCCGCAAGGGCAAAACGAAACAACATATCGAAATCATCGAAGCCTCCGGCAATAACCTCCAGAATGTCAGCGCGAAAATCCCGCTGGGCACCTTTACCTGCGTCACGGGCGTCTCGGGCTCCGGCAAATCGACCTTGACGCTTGATACGCTCTACCGGGCCGCCAGCCGGACCCTGATGAACAGCCGCGAAACACCCCTGCCCTACAAGGACATACGCGGCCTTGAATTCGTGGACAAGGTCATCGACATCGACCAGTCCCCCATCGGGCGCACGCCGCGTTCAAACCCGGCCACCTACACGGGCGCATTTTCGCCCATCCGCGACTGGTATGCAGGCCTGCCCGAAGCCAAGGCGCGGGGCTATGGTCCGGGGCGCTTTTCCTTCAACGTCAAGGGCGGACGCTGTGAAGCCTGCTCAGGTGACGGCGTCCTCAAGATCGAGATGCATTTCCTGCCCGATGTCTATGTGGAGTGTGAGACCTGCAAGGGGGCACGCTATAACCGCGAGACGCTGGAAATCAAATATAAGGGCAAATCCATTGCAGATGTTTTGGCCATGACGGTCGAGGAAGCCGCCGAATTCTTCAAGGCCGTCCCCTCGATCCGCGACAAGATGGAAACGCTGCGTGCCGTGGGGCTCGATTACATCCATGTCGGGCAGCAGGCCACGACACTGTCCGGCGGGGAGGCACAGAGGGTCAAGCTCTCCAAGGAGCTATCCAAACGCTCGACCGGCAAGACGCTCTATATCCTCGACGAGCCCACGACGGGCTTGCATTTCGAGGATGTCCGCAAATTGCTGGAAGTGCTGCACACGCTCGTCGATCAGGGAAATACCGTCGTGGTCATCGAGCATAATCTCGATGTCATCAAAACAGCGGATTACATTATCGACATCGGCCCCGAAGGCGGGCACAAGGGCGGACAAATCGTCGCCGCGGGCACACCGGAGGATATCTGCAAGGTCAAGGACAGTCATACCGGGCATTATCTGAAACCGCTGCTGGAGAAGAAAAGCCAGAAGGCGGCGTAATCCCCGCTCCGTCATTCCAGCGCAAGCCGGGATAACAAAAAAGAGTTTTGCCGTAAGATACAGTCTGTCCAAAATAAATTGATTCGAAATTTACACCTTTCTGCTTTCCCCGCGCAAGCGGGGATCTTTTGAAACCATACACTTAAGACCCCCGCTTTCGCGGGGGAGGCACAATCATTTTAAAATGGTTAGGCTATATTTCCCTATACAAATCAATAAATTATGAAAATTATATTGATTTTTTATGAAAAAACATGATACAAGAGCGGCCATGAGCAAATTCGATCCCACAGACCCCGCACGACGCCGAGAGCCAAAAATGGACAAAAAAAACTCTGCCCAAAAACCCGGCACAGCCCTTGTCTCTGTTGAGACAAAAAAAAACAAAGATAACGAGGAGAAACCCCGCAAACCGAACTGGCTAAGAATTGGCGGGGCCGCGGCAACTGCGATTGTGCTCGTAGGCGCTGCGATCGCCTACAAAGATGAGATCGCCAATATCCTGCCGGATTCTAGCAATAAGGCAGAGAAACCTGTCCCCGTCACCGCGCAGGCTGTTCAAAATCTGAAGCTATTCGGCCCCTATAAAGACTCCAGCGCCGCGTGCCATATCACCGTCGAAATGGATGGAAGCGGCGTCACGCCAATTCTCAGCATGCCGACCCATACGATGCAACAAATCATTAAGCAGGGCAAAAATGACGGTGACAAACTGATCAGAAACATCGCAAAAGCCGCAGATACGGCCTTCCGCACAGGGAACCTCCAAACACGCTATGCGAATGTCACGGACCCAAAACTTTGCAAGGACCCGAAACAGACGGACCGCGGGTCCGATATGACGGCCGTTCCTCTCGGCTACGTGATGCCTAACACGAACGAACCCAGATTGGCCGCCGTTTTGGACACGATTGAGGCCCTCAAACCCGAACAATGGCGCCTGTTTACGGTCGGCACGAATTTCAACAATCAGGCTGGACCCGGAGCCGCCGGAATTTCATATGGCTCTTTTTCCGAACAGCACACAACCGGAACCGTTTCATATGCCAACATTCCGGAGATCAAGGATTTACGGTTCCTGATAGAGACTATGCCGAAATTCTCTAAGCCGCTGAATATCAACTACCAGATCGGCGCGTCCGATGAGTATTGCAGAAGCGAGCTCGTTTTAAGCAACGACAAATATCCGGCGATCATCGCGCAACTGCCTTTGCCCCTCGCAAAAGAACTGGCCCGGCAGGAACAGTTGGGAGAGTTTCTTAAGGCTGGAGCGCAAATGGAAGATCATTTCTCAGACACACGCAACGGCCAGCCATTGCTCTCCGCGATTTTTAATAGAGGCCCCTGCCATACCCATCCGGGTTTTGAGCAAAAGGGCGGACTCGTCATGATTCCCACCCCACTCAGCGGTGACGGCACTCTTGTGGATGATGCGAAGATTAAGGCCCTCTCGGAGAAAATCTTAAGCCTGCCCTTGGACGGCGGTAAGGTCTATGCCCTTCAGATTGATACGAACGGTACGATCCAGACTGCCGAATTCAATACAGCGGGCGCGGGAAGCCAGAGCAATGATAATCTGGCGACAGTTCCGGACGCTCGAAAATTACAGTTTTTTGATATTGCGCCGTAAGAGGCGAAGCCTCCACTCTGTTTTTGAGAGGCACATAAATTAATTTTCATAAAGTTTGTATATTGACCTTCTTTATGGTATTGTCCCCCATCAGGTTTTAACAAGGTAAGGTTACAGCAACGGCATGCTGGGAAAACTCTGGAGCGCAGCGAAATGGACAAGCACCACCGGCGCAGGCATTGCGACTGTCGGCTCTCTGTTCTTTTTCCCCTATGTCGGCCTTTCTACCTATAGAAAATCGTTAGCAAATCCGGATGCCAGCGATTTCGATCTCGCATTTGCCTTCCATGAAGCTTTGTTTACAGATCCGAAGAATATTCTGACGCTAACCCCGGACAACCTCATTTCGAACTCCGAAGTCCAAACGGGACTATCAGGCTGGTGGGAAGCGATTAAAGGCGGCTTCAAAGGATTTGAGCTTTTGTGGGATATCGGCAAGCGGCAAATATGGGACCGGACCACGCCATTCTTTACAGATAACCTTTTCCCGGCCATTAGCAAAGGCTTTGGCGCGATGTTCTCCGATTCTACCGACAGTTTTGCCCCGACCGCACGTAATGACTTTACCTCTCTCGCGAGTAAAAATTACAAAATTATTGACCCTTCAGACATAAGCAAACCCGGAAGTTTTGCACGCGATATAGTGGGGCCAGAAGCTGAAACAGCAGCGGAAACCGTCTCCTCGACCGTTACAGGCTGGATAGACAGCGGCCTGGTCGATACGGCCCTGCCCTCACTTGCTTCCTCTATATCCACCTCTCCCATGAGCGGCCTTGCCGGTTCAAAAATCACAGGCAGTCTGGCTACTGTCGCGGATACGGTCTTTTTCCCCGGTGCAGGAACAGCCACCGTCGCTGTTTTAACACCTGTTTTCGCCTCCTCAGCGCTTACCCCTGCAAACGATCCGATCTTCAACACCCCAGAACTCGCAGCGGCGTAGTAAGAAGCGCCTCAATATTTTGCATAAAAAATAAAAATCTGCTAATATTGGTAGAATAGAAAAATAACAGAGGCTGTGTTTATTTATGTCCGATGATCAAGGTATTTCGGTCAGCTATAATACCGCTACGGGGCAAATATCTCCCTACGTCCCGCCACGAGAAGAGCAGAAAACTCTGCATTCTTCTTTCCAAATGGCAACAACTGGTGCTGACAATACGGCCCCGGCAGGACATATAGCGGCCTATGCCAATCTGGGGGAAAAGACCGTTATCCAAAATACAATCGAGTGGATGCTTGAAAACCCCGATAAAATCGCAGCACTAAACCTCCCAGACCTGAATACTGCATCCCCGAACAATCACCTCAGCGGCCAAAATTCTCCACGCATAGCAGACATTCTGAGCGTTAGAGACACGCTGGGACAAAGTACATTTGATGTTTTAACCGGCGTAGCTATGCAGGGTGCAAAAGCTTTCCTTATGGACATGCTTGTAAAAGAGGCTGGCATGACCCAGATCCTCAACGCAAGCGTAAATCTCAATATCGGAGACCAGCCTGTAACGCTAACGGCGGGGAGACATCTCTATACAGGACAGAACGCCGAAGGTGGCAATAACAGCCTTCAGGGTGGCAATCAGGAAACAGAGAGTATCGCAAACAGACACAATGTTGAAAAAGGTTTTTTCATAGGTTTCAAGACCTCTTTCTAATCTTACTCTACACCCCCCTTTTTGCTTGCACCTTTTTTTCAATTCGTTATGATCCGGTGATTTCAGCCGAATGTGCTGTGCCCCTGTGGTGGAATTGGTAGACGCGCCGGACTCAAAATCCGGTTCCTTCGGGAGTGTCGGTTCGAGTCCGACCGGGGGCACCAACCCTTTAAATTTCGTGCTTTGAGTGGCCATACAGAACCGGAACCCTATTCATGACAAAGACAAAAGAAACATCAAAAAAGAATGCCCTAAGAGAAGATGCGCTGGAATATCATAAATTCCCGCAACCCGGCAAAATCGCAATCCGCGCTACAACGCCACTGGCAACCCAGCGCGATCTGGCTCTAGCCTATTCCCCCGGCGTTGCTGCACCATGCGAGGAAATCGAAAAAGACCCGAAAACGGCCTATGACTATACGGCCAAGGGCAATCTCGTTGCCGTGATCACGAACGGGACTGCTGTTCTGGGGCTGGGCGCGATCGGCGCGCTGGCCTCCAAGCCGGTGATGGAAGGAAAATCCGTCCTGTTCAAAAAATTCGCCAATATCGATTCCGTCGATATCGAGGTGGATGAGCTGGATGTTGATAAATTTGTCGATATCGTCGCCGCGCTGGAGCCGACCTATGGCGGGATCAACCTTGAGGACATCAAGGCGCCGGAATGTTTTGAAATTGAGCGCAAACTGAAAGAGCGCATGAATATTCCAGTCTTCCATGACGACCAGCACGGCACGGCTATTATCGTTACGGCAGCCTTTACGAACTGGAT
>JAGRKA010000037.1 GCA_020442475.1 Alphaproteobacteria bacterium
CTCCGGCCAATTCCGGCCTCTCCTCCTTTGCCGGGCAGGAACTCTCAAAATCCGAGCGGCCCGATTTGACAGCAGCGCGGGTGGTCGTTTCCGGCGGGCGTGGGGTCGGCTCGGCCGAGAATTTCGCTATCATCGAAAAGCTCGCCGATAAGCTCGGCGGGGCCGTGGGCGCTTCACGGGCGGCTGTAGATGCGGGATACGTGTCCAACGACTATCAGGTCGGGCAAACAGGAAAAATCGTCGCCCCGGACCTGTATATCGCGATCGGCATTTCCGGCGCGATCCAGCATCTGGCGGGCATGAAGGGCTCGAAAGTGATCGTAGCCATCAATAAGGACGAAGACGCCCCGATTTTCTCCGTCGCTGATTACGGGCTGGTGGCCGATTTGTTCGACGCAGTCCCGGAGCTTGAGGGGAAGTTATAAAGAACCCGAGTAGAGAACCAGAAAGGACTTTCACCATGTCTCAAAAGAGAATCGCCATACTGGTCGGCAGCTTGCGTAAAGAGTCTTTTAACAGGAAGATCGCGAACGCGCTTAAGGCGCTTGCGCCTGAATCCCTGTCTCTGGAGATTGTCGAAATCGGGGATATGCCGCATTATAACGAGGATTCCGAATCCAACCCACCGCCCTCATGGACGGCATTTCGGGAGCGGATCAAGGCCGCTGACGGGGTCCTGTTCGTGACACCGGAGTATAACCGCTCCATCCCCGGCGTCTTAAAGAATGCGATTGATGTCGGCTCCCGCCCCTACGGCGACAGTGTATGGAACGGCAAGCCCGGCGCGGTTGCCAGCGCCAGTCCCGGCGGAATCGGCGCCTTTGGCGCAACGCATATCCTGCGGCAATCCATGGTGTCCCTCAACGTCCCGATGATGCAGCAACCCGAAGCCTATATCGGAAATGTCGCGCAAGCCTTCGATGAACAAGGCCGCCTTACGGAGAGAACCGGCGATTTCCTGAAGAAATTCATCGACGCCTACGCCGCATGGGTTCAGCGTTTGACTTAAAGCGCCCCGAAACGGGAGGGAGGGCTCCGGCGACACCTCACTTGACATAGCGCAAGCATGCTTATAAAGCTGGAGATCAATCCAAAGGGAGCGCGTAAAATCATGGCTAAAGATCCTGACAATAAATATCTTTATGATGTAGCACAATCAAACTTGGGAACGGTTGTGGTTCCCAGCGATATTGAAGAGCAAACAGAAAAAGCACTTTCAAACAAGGGCTTCGCAAAATCAATGTCCCTGACCTGTTTGTGCGCCAGCCTTTTTCTGGGAGGGACAAGCTACCTCGACTCTGATGATCTTAAGAAAAAAGAACAACTCGCAGACATTCAACCGCTCTCAGCAAAAGAAAGACAGAACGCCGTAACAAAATTGCGCATTGAAGCTGCACCAAACATTGCCACTGAACACGCAATACAGCATATTCAAGACAATCCCGCACCGTCTAATCAGGCCTTAAAGGTTCCGGGGTTTGAAATTCCGGCACCTACCGTAGAGGAGATAGAAGAAACGGCTCATGCCGTAAGGCAGGAGGCACTCGACGAAGACAGAGACGCCGTCTTCTGGCAAAAGTTCACCGGAGGTGCCATGGGAGGCTTTTCACTTATGTTCGGAATATCCGCATTCCGTTACGGAAGACGCAAAATAGAACTGGAAGGCTTAAGCGCCCATTTCTCACAAAGACTCACCCTAAAAGGCACAGAGCGGTATCGCGTGGCATTGCCCCATCCTATAAGGCACGGGACGCACAGCAATCACTTTAAGCAACAATATGAGAAATATATTATAAACTAAACCTACAAAATCACCGTGCGATTCCCATGCAGGAAAATCCGGCGTTCGGCGTAAAGCGCGATCGCGCGTGCAAGGACGCGGGCCTCTGTATCGCGGCCTAAGACCTGAAGCTTTTCCGGCGTATGGCGGTGGTCGATCCGCACTGTTTCCTGCTCGATAATCGGGCCTTCGTCGAGGTCTGCGGTCGCGAAATGCGCGGTCGCGCCGATAATCTTCACCCCGCGCCGGTAAGCCTGATGATAGGGCTTCGCGCCCTTAAAGCCGGGCAGGAAAGAGTGGTGGATATTAATCACCCGCCCAGGATATCTTTCGCATACATCGTTGGAGAGAATCTGCATATAGCGGGCCAGCACGATAAGCTCTGCCCCCGTATCCTCAATAATTTTGCTAAGCCGCTCATCCTTGTCTTCGGCGGAAGACGGCAAATGGTGATAGAGCAGCCCCCGCTCCTCCACCAATGCGCGATTTGTGTCGTGGTTAGACACAACGCCCGCAATGTCGATATTCAGATGTTTTGTGCGCCAGCGGTAAAGAATATCGTTCAGGCAATGATCGTCCTTTGAAACCAGAATGAGCGTTTTCACCGGTGCGTCGAGCTTGGTGATCTGCCATGTCATATCGAACTGCGCAGCTATCCGTTCAAAAGCCTGCGTAAAGGCGGTGTGCGTACCCTCCTCCCCGGCATGAAAGACAACGCGCATAAAAAACCGGCCGGAGAGATGATCGTTGAACTGAGAGGATTCCTCGATATTGCCCCCGGCCTCGCTCAGCGCCGTGGCTACAGCGGCCACAATCCCCGGACGATCATCACAATGAAGACGAAGGACGTGTAACATGCTTTCTTTCTAAAGCATCTGAGCGGCGGTTTACAGCCTTCTTTTTTTAGACTCTTGTGGCGAAGGGGAAAAACCTGCTGATAACAGCGCTCCCGTATTTTTAACACGAAGACAAGAGAAGTTTAAAATAAGCACACGAAATTTTTCACAAAAAAACTGAAACCCCGGATATAATCCGGGGTCTATAGGGGCTGCCGACTGTGCCGTATAGGCCCCGGGTCTTACGCCCGGGGTTTCAGAGGTGCGAAATACTCTTAGAAAACTCTTCTTTGTGCCCTTCGTGAAAGCTTCGTGGCCTTCGTGTCAAAAAAAACACAGCCCAACTCACGCCGTGAATTCGGTTTTTTAACACGGAGAGCACGGAGACCGCGGAGTCTTATTTTTGTCATTTCGAACAGCGCTGGAAGCGCTGGAGAAATCTTTTCCAAGTATTCGTATTCTCAAGATCCCTCCGCTTCGCGTTCGGGATGACAAAGAAGAAAGTGCATGCCGGGATGACGGAAAGGGTAATATTGTTTGACATAGAATGGAAGCGCTTTATAACTACGTTGTACTTAAGGAGTTATAAACAAAATGGACACATATACATACGAGGTTGCAAGAACCTCCGACGAAACGATTGTCGTGCCTAATGATATTAAGGAAAAAATCGAAGGCAAACACATATCAAAAAAAGTTGAAGCGACCTTTTCAGCGCTTGCTTTTCTCATAGCCGCAGCCGCCGGAGTGCCCACGCACCAGCAAGCGCAAGCCCTCAAAGAACAAGAATATTCCCCGAAAACAATACCCCTTTCGGCCACGGAAAAGAAAAATGCGGCCAAAATACTCTATTCGGAAAACGCACAGGCTGCCATTGAAGCGCGTTTCACACAAAGCCATCAGGAGAATGCCCCAGACACCGCTCCGGATTCTGCCGACCTTACAATCTCCGCACCGTCGGAAGAAAAAATCGAAGAGAGAGGCCATCTTGTCAGGCAGAATAATCTGGCTGAACGCAAAAAGTCAGTATATACGCACGGATTTGTCGCAGGCAGTTCCGGAGTGATGTCAGCGGCCTTTGCCTTCTCTGCTTTCCGGCGTAGAAAACAGGCCCGAGAACTGGAGCAATTAAGCGCGTACCATAAAAAAGCGTTGCAGGCTCCTGACACAAAACAGTCTCTTGTACAGACAAACACGTCTCTTAAACCTGGCATATACGGCCCTGATTTCATTGTGAATTAAAAGGAAAAACCGGATGTTCAAAACACTGACAACCTTGTTTAATCTCCTGCAGGCTTGGGAGAAACCCACCCCCGGCACAGAGCAGCCCCGGCATAACGGCCCAGCAAAAAGGATGTCTGTATTTTCACCTGAGAATTATATTCGATAAGCGTAAACGCAGCTACTCTTCATCATCCCGTATGGAGCCGGGAATACGGAAGACGGGGCTGGGAGAGCGATCAAGGATCGCACCCTCAAGATTTGCACCTTCTAAAACCGTACCCTTCATGGTCGCGCCGGTAAAGTTGGCTTCCCGCAAATCCGTGCCGGTAAAATTCACGTAAGACAGATCCGCATCCCGGAACACGGCACTTTTGAGCTGCGCGCCGGACATGTCCGCATAGCGGAGACAAGCCTGATCAAAATCGCACGGGCTGAAGCGCTTTGAGGCTCCACTTTCTCCAAACATAAGGGGGCTGCCGTTTACACCTCTGAGTTTCGCATGGGACAGATTGGCTTTCTTAAAACTCGCACCGCGTAGATCGGCCTCTTCCATGTCGCAATTGCGGAAATCGGATTTATCCATTACAGCGCTTTGCAATTCGACCTTATATAAGTTCATCCCGAAAAACTTTGCGCCAAGTGCGACGATAGCCGTCAGTTTTTCCATTTTCAGTGTTTTGAGCACCCGCAGATCGACTCCGCTCAGGTCGAGCTGTTTTCCGCTACTTCCCGCGCTTTCAACCCACGCACGGTGGGACTCAATCATTTGCGGCAAAGGCTCGTCCAATTCCGAAACGGCAATCCCGATATTCCTGTCCGTCAACGCCTCCGATAAATCGGCGCCGGAACGCTCGATCTCCTCGATCCGGACCCCGGTTAGAATCGTTGCCTTAAGATTGGCACCGGCAAATTGAGCGCCGGTCACGTCCGCACCGGACAAGTCCGCACCCTCCAGCTTGGCACCGGACAGGTCGGCCTTAACCATATTGGCACCCGCCAGAATCGCATCTGAAAAATCCGCGTTGGACGCAATAGAACCGGCCATTTTTGCGCCGCTGAGATTGGCGCCCCGAAAATTCACACCGCTGCCGGTATCGAAGGTCATACCATCTGACAGACCACCCACGCGTAAGTCCGCACGCTCCAGATTAGCGCCCTCCAGATTAGCGTTTTCAATCCGTGCGCCGCGCAAATCAGCTCTGACAAACTTTGTCTTGTAGAGATTCGAATCGCTCAGGTCGCAGGCATATAAAGAGGCTTCCTGAAAATTGGCCTCGGACAGATCCATACCCGTCATCACGCACCCCATAAAGGTTGCCTGCCGGAGGTCTTTCCCGTTAAGGGACAAATAGGACAGATCAGTATTTTTCAGACTGGCCCGCCGCCCGCCAAGGCGGCCATCCAGAAAGCGTTTGTGCAAATCGACCATCGCGGTGAGTTGGTCCTGCGAGATACGTTCTAAACTCCGTTCGGGTTCCATCTTTTCCTGCATTATGTTCTATACTGGTTACGGCGGTTTAGACCGGGAAAACTTGAGAAAGCACCCTTTTTCGGAAAAACGGGTCGCGGATAACGGTTTCCTTTTAACAGGCTACCTTGTAAATGATAACATCTTCTAAATTTTTTGAAAATCATCTGGATAGAGTAAAATATGAGAAAAATCTTTGCTTCCGTTCTCCTGTGTGCCTGCCTGTGTGGCTGCGGCGTAAAACCCGGCTCGATTGAGTTGCCGCAAGATAACGGCACCGATCCGTTCCCCCGCATTTATCCGGATAGCGGGGCAGACCCCGGCGCGCCCGCGGCAAAGCAGGCGCTACCGCCTGTTTCCGATACGGCTGCCCCGCCTGCTGCGCCACTGCAAAATAACGGACGCCTTCTAACAGGCTATGAAAAGGAATAGGACGATTATGAACGGATTTAACGACCGTGACGGCACGCTTTATGCGGATAATGTCTCTTTGGAAACGATCGCCAAAGAGGTCGGCACGCCTTGCTATGTCTATGCCGCCTCCGAGATTCGCAGCCAATATAGTGCACTGCGCAGCGCCGTGGAAAAGGCCTTGCCGGCGGACCGCCAGCCCCTCCTCTGCTATGCCTGTAAGGCCAACAGCAATATCGCGGTGCTGAAACTTCTCCAGTCACTTGGCAGCGGGCTGGAAATCGTTTCGGAGGGGGAGCTTCGCCGTGGGCTGAAGGCAGGATTTGCGCCGGAGAAAATCGTCTCTACCGGTGTCGGCAAGCAGCGCAGCGAGATTGAGGCCTGCCTTGAGGCAGGCATTCACCAGTTCAACATCGAATCTCTCCCGGAGCTTGAGCGGATCGCGGAGATCGCGGCGCGTATGGGCAAAATCGCGCCGGTCGTCTTCCGCTTAAACCCGGATATCAGCGGCGGCGGGCATCATAAAATCTCGACGGGCCGCAAGCGCGATAAGTTCGGCCTGAGCGCGGAGCGGATTTTTGAAGCCTTCCGTATAGCTGAAAAACTCAATTCTATAAAGGCATTAGGACTTTCTCTTCATATAGGATCTCAGGTTTTTACGGTCGAGACTTTTAAGACTGCGTTTGAGAAGCTGCCTGCGCTTGTGGGTGAGCTGCGCGCCGAAGGCTTTGCCATTGAGCGGCTGGATATCGGCGGCGGTTTCCCGATCATCTATAAGGATGAGAAGCTTCTCGACCTTGATTCCTATGCGCAATGGGTCGCCGACATCATCCTGCCGCTTGGCACCGAAATCATTATGGAGCCGGGGCGCTATATGGTTGGTAATGCGGGCGTTCTGCTGAGCGAGGTTCTGTACGTCAAAGAGACGCAGGACCGCACCTTCCTCGTGCTGGATGCCGCCATGAATGATTTGATCCGCCCGACCCTCTACGATGCCTGGCACGGAGTCGAAGCCGTTTCAAACCGCGGCGCCCCGGTCCGGACATATGATATTGTCGGGCCGGTCTGCGAAACGGGCGATACATTCGCAACCGAACGCACGTTGCCGGACATGCAAAGCGGCGATCTGGCCGTCATCAAATCGGCAGGCGCGTACGGGTTTTGCATGGCTTCAAACTATAACACCCGCCCCCTGCCCGCCGAGGTGCTGGTGGACGGGGACCGCTTTGCCGTTATTCGTAAACGCCAAAGCTATGAGGATATACTGGAGAAAGAGACTATCCCGGACTGGCTGGAGTAACCCGGCCACAATAATATAATAGAGAGACCATGACAGACGACCCGCAGGATTTTGAAACGACGGCGCTGCATGACCGGATCAGGCGGCTGCGGATTGCGGGCGGAGCGGTTCTTTTTGCAGAGCGGCTGACGGCAGCTCTTTGGCGCCCTTTTGCCTGGAGCCTTTTCTTTTCCGGATTATGGATGCTGCAAATCCCGGCCATAGGGGGGCAAGCAGGCGAGATCGCCGTGCTCCTCATCTTCGCAGGCGGATTGGCAACGTTCCTCTATAAAGATGCGCGCTCTTTCCGCTTTCCCTCCGCACATGAGATAGACCGGCGGCTGGAGACAGGGAGCGCCCTTGCGCACAGGCCGCTTTCCGCCGGTTTGAGCGATCGCCTCGCCAACCCGGAAAAGCATGAAACCCGCGCCCTGTGGGAGAAGCGACGCGCAGCCTTATATCAAGCCCTGTACCAAATCACGCTTCCGCGCCTGCGCGCATTTTTAGCGCAGAAAGACCCATACGCCCTGCGCATGGCAGCTTTGATGCTTTTTATCTTCGGGCTGGCCATGGCAGGCCCGGATGCAGGACGGCGCATATGGAACGGGCTAACCCCGGCCTCCTTCGCCGCTTCTAAAGACATCCGGCATAACGGCCTCCTGATCCAGATCACCCCTCCCGATTATACGGGCCTTGCGCAGATCGTCCCGGATTCAGCGGCACACGATATTCCAGACATCCCCGCCGGGAGCCGCTTGAAAATCCTTGTGCAGGGCGGTTTCGGCACGCCGATCCTAAGCGCCGGAGACGCGCGCTATCGCTTCACGCCAGGTGACAAGGGCGCATACGCGCTGGATATCCCGATCCCGGAAAATGCAAACAGTCTAAAGCTAAGCCAAAGCTTTATCCCGCGCGGCACATGGTCTTATACGGTTCGCCCGGACACGCCGCCTGAAATGACGCTGACGGGCGAGCCGGAAACACTTGAAAACGGACAGATTCGTTTTCCGCTCTCCTTTCGTGATGATTACGGCGTCCGCACCTTGCGCATGCATATGGCACTCGACAAAACAGCGCAGGAGGCTACAAATGCACCGCGCGGACAAGAGATGGCGCAAGAGCGCTCCATCCTGTCGCCGCCCGGCGAGCTTTTCGAAACCGCCCCTGTCTATGATCTTACGGCGCATCCATGGGCTGGCTTTCCGGTGATTTTCAGACTGGAAGCCGACGATCATGCGGGCCAGAGCACCAGCCTGCCGCCTCTTCACATGAGTTTGCCGGAACGCAACTTCACCCATCCGGTCGCCCGGCAAATCATCGCCGTGCGCAAAAGCCTCTTCCGCAGTCCCGAAGCCTCCTATGAGCAGGCCTATCTCGTCTTGCTCAAAGCCCTGAGCGCGCCCGCCGCATTCGAGAATGACCCCGTGACCTATCTCGCGCTCAGAGTGGCCATGGCGCGTATGACCTATAACAAGCCTTCCATCGAGATTTCCGAAAGCCTCGCCGCCCTGCTCTGGGATACGGCGCTACGGATAGAAGATGGCGGCCTAACGCTCGCAGCCCGTAAGCTCCGCGACGCCCAGAACGCGCTGGAACAGGCTTTGCAGGACCCCAATCTCAGCGCTGCTGAAAAATCACGCCTGATGAACAATCTCCGCCAAGCCATGGCCGAATATCTGATGGCCATGCAGATGGAACTGCGCAAACAGATCGCGCGCGAGGGCGGTATGCCTCCCTCCTCTATACCGCCGGAGATGCTGGCTCATATGCTCAATCCCGATATGCTTGCAAACTTTCTGGATCAGATGGAAGCGCAGCTCTTGTCAGGTGATAAGCAATCGGCGCAAGATCTCCTCTCCAAGCTTCAACGCCTGACCGACATGATGACCCCGTCTTCGAATGCCGGTTCGATGCCCGAAGACATGCAGATGATGATGAAAGGCGTCAGCGCCCTTCAGGAGCTAATCGACAAACAAAAGGCGCTTCTGGCACAAACGCGCAAACAAGCCGATCTCATAGACAAGCTGGACGGGCTGGGCATGGGATACGGGGAGCGCCTTCCTCCCGATAAGCAGGTTTTCGAGGAATGGGGGCTGGAGGATATGCCGCCCGCCCCGACCACGCCCTCGCTCTCACCTCAGGGTGAAAGGGAGGCTGAGACAGTGGGCAAGATTCCTTTCATTAATACAAAGCCCAATGAAACGGAACAGGAGGCGTTGCGCCTCGTTCTGGGACGTCTCATGCTGGAGGCGGACGAAAAACTGAACGAAATCCCCGAAGAGCTTGGGTTGGCGGAGCTTGAAATGCGCGCCTCAGCCCGTAAGCTTGGTGAGAACAGGCCCGACCTGTCCGTTCCACATCAGGGTCAAGCCATCGCCTATCTTGAAAAATCACAAGAGCAGCTCGCCCGGCAATTTGCAGACCGGATGCAGCAGATGACGGGCATGGCTTTTGGGATGGGCGGCTTGGGCACCGATCCGCTGGGGCGCCCCTATGGCGGGCGCGATGGTCCTAATGGCCTGGCTGGTGGTTCTCGTGTGAAGATTCCGGATGAGGCGCAGAAGAGCCGTGCGCAGGAGATTCTTCGCCTTCTGCGCCGCCGTGCAAGTGAGCTGAATCGGCCGGAAGAGGAGCTTGAATATTACCGCCGTCTTTTAAGACAGTTTTAAGGTCATGGACCCGGATCTGCTCCTTTATGCTCTGATCGGTTTTATCGCACAACTCGTGGATAGCTCACTGGGTATGGCTTTCGGTTCCCTCTCATCAAGCCTTTTGCTCAGCGCCGGATTTCCACCGCACTCGCTCAGCGCAACGGTACACACAGCCGAAATTTTTGGCGGCGGCGCAGCCACCATATCGCACTGGCGTATAAAAAATATCGATATGGATTTATTCAAAAAACTTGCCTTTCCGGCTGTGATCGGCGCAATTCTAGGCATATTGCTGGTCACACACTTTGATAACGAAACACTTAAACCGTGGCTGGGGCTTTACTTCATGATCATCGGGAGTCTGGTCGTCATTAAAACCCTTCGGCCATCCTTAATTCGAACGATTAAAACGCACAGAACCACATTAGGATTTATCGGCGGATTCTTGGATGCATTCGGCGGTGCAGGATGGGGAGAGTTTGTCTCCTCCGGGCTGCTGCTCCGCGGTCATGAGGTCCGCAGCGCTGTCGGTAGCCTCGTTGCCGCAGAGTTTGCCGTGTCTCTAACCGTATCGTTAGTCTTTTTCAGCACCGCCGGCATTGCCCACTGGCCTGCAATTCTTGCTCTATCTATCGGCGCAATAACAGCGGCCCCTCTAGGAGCAATCATTTGTAAAAAGGTGCCAAGAATCCCTCTGATGCTTGGCGTTGGAACTGTCATCATCCTTGTCGGCCTTAAAACTTTCAGTGGGGTATAGCCCCATCATTCTTTTCCCGAAGCGTAAAGCGCAAGCGAACTTCTTTTACACCCGCAGCCTGTAGCGTATGCTCGGATTCAAAGGCCAGATCGGCCTCACCCTCCAGCCAAGCCGGCGCGGGGTGAAGTACCCAGCCGCTCAACACGTCACCCGCCGCCCCCAACAAGGCGACCTCAACGGCGGGAACGGCCTGCGCCTCTCCGGTCAGGTTGATAATCTTCCCCTTGACCGTGAGCGTTTCCATCCCGCCCTGCACGGCAGTAGCACGCGCTTCGACCTGATCGAAGACCAGTCCGGTGCCGGGCACGTCGATATCATACCCCAAAGCCTGATAGAAAGATGCCGCAGGCAACCAACTCCGTGTGAGCGGTCCGCCCGCCAGAAGCACCCCTCCGGAGATCAACAGCAACAAAAAGGCCGCAACCGCAAGCGTCCCCGGCAGTTCAAACGCCGCCAGCCGTCCGCCGGTCAGGAAAGACAAGGCAGTCTGCGCCGCGCCGCCGCCTTTTTCGTCATCATGAATAGCGGGAACGGCGCTCCCGTCTGGAATCGGCTTAACCGCATCGGGAATATCCTCAAGCGGCGGTAAACCCTCCTCTTCCTTTAACTCCTTCATATCCGGCTTTTCAAACCAGATTTCCCCACAATTCGAGCATTTCACACGCCGCCCCTCCGGCGCCAGCACAAGGGCCGAAAGCAAAAAGCGTGTTTCGCATTGGGGACAGGTCAGGATCATTAAACGGTCAATCTTCTCTTTGCGGTGTCATTGCCCTATTATGGGCACGGCACTATGGAGCACAACCATAGTATAACAAGCTCGACACAGGCTGCACAGATGAAGATATCCCCTTTTTTGTTACTTTTAACGTTTCTGGCTTCCCCCGTGGCTTTGGCGCAAATGCCGCAAGAAGGCTGTGCCGCAACAGACCGCCCCTGTCTGCTTGCCGCAATGACCAAGGATGCCCAAGCGATCGACAATAGCGTCTGGCGCGACCAGACTTACCGGGAAATCGCCAAAACCATGGCACAGGACGGCCATGCGCAAGAGGCGCTTTCCCTCTTGGATAAAATCGAAACGCCGGATACGCAGGCCATGACCATCCGGGGAATCGGCATGGCCCTGTCCGAGAACGGCGCCGGGCCCGAAGAGCGCGCACAGATTTTCGCCGCCCTCCGCGAGCGGGCCGAAACCATCACCCACCCGCCTTCTTACGCGATCGCTTTGACCTATATCTCAATGGCGCAAGCCTTCGCAGGCGATAATGAGGGCGCGTGGAAAACCGCGGCAGAAATGGAGAACGATGCGCTGCGCCACAAAGCCTATGGCGAAGCGGCAGAAATTCAGGCCGAAAAGGGCGACAGCAAGGCCGCGACGAAAAGCATCCTCTTTATTGAAAGCGAAGCCTATAGAAATAAGGCCTACAGCCATATCTCAAAAATTCTGGCAGACCGTGGGCAGTTCGAGGAGTCTCTGACCGCCGCACAGGCCATTACGAACCCCTATAAGAAGGTACAAGCCATGCAAATCCTGCTGGACGCACAGAGCTTGGCGGCGCAAGAAGAGGCCGCGGCAAAGAAGTAGAAAAGCCTTTTACCGGCCGGGATAGAGCATCCCTTGCAGGGTGTTTACGAAGTGGATTTCCTGCCCCGCCCTCATCATTTCTGGCGCATCGGGCAAAACATCACGACCCCATAAGCAATAATCCTGCGTAAGCTCAACGGCTGCCCGGTAAACGACATCTTCGGACATGGATTCTGGCCGGGCGCCTGAAAAATAGACACTTGAAGGCGCAAATCTCATACTATGACCCTGCCAAAAAACCTCCAGATTAACCTCTGCTGAAGACTCCGCATCCGAAGGGTTTATAAGGTTATAGTCGACAACAAAGGCTTTACGCAGCCCGCCGCTATCATGGCAAAGATACATCCCCTGTTTCTCCGGTACCGGCCCGCTTTGATCAGAGTCGCCCGCTGCCTGAGCAAAGACCACCCCCAATGTAGCGCCCCATAAAACAGTCCTTATATCGGAAAGGTCTAAAATGCTCATAAACGCCTGCGCCTGTCTTAAAAATCGTCAGGAAATTCCCCGCGGGTTTTATATGGACGGATCGCCTAAGTCCGGGACGAAAGAAGGCACAGCCGTGTTATTGACCTGAATTCTATTCTGGTTCTCTGTATTTCGTTTCTGGTTCTTTCTATTTTGTAGAAAATCTCCCAACTGCTTAAACACCTCCCTACTCATTACGCCGCCCAGACTCTCAAGTTTTTTAAGAGTTTCCAATTCTTTGGTTTCCCCTTCATCACAAAAGCGAAGCACCGCATGTGCTGCCAACCCCTGAGCAAGAATTGAGGACTTTTTATCCTCAGGATCAAAAGTGATGTCAATATGAGTAATGCCTTCTGAAACATAGTTTTTACCGGCATAGCTAAATTTCCCGGTAACTCCCGTTGATGCCTCCTTCATCGTAGCAGCGTTAGCCTGAATTTCGCCATTCTTGGGATCTATAAAAAGATGGGCAGCCCTTGCAAGGGCCCCATCTTTGTCACCTGTACAAGAAAAATAGATATTGGGCTGTTGTTCAACAGCGCATCCCGACAGAGCGACAATGAGTCCTGTTGTTGCTGCGGTATATATCTTATTCAAAGGCTTGGCCATATCCGTCTCTTTCTTGTCCGTGGTCGCTGAAAACGGATATTCCATAACATTAAACAATATGGAATGCAAATTTTTTTGCTGGAATGGCTATATAGAGCTTGACCAGAATGAACAACCCCGCCCCAAGGGGCGAGGCATCAAACTCCCTCTCCCCCACGGGGAGAGGGTTAGGGTGAGGGGGCTTACGGACTCTAATGCGCCAATGTGCCCTCAAACCTACCACCCCCACCCTACCCTCCCCCTTGAGGGGGAGGGTATGAAGAGGGAAACGCCGCAAGCGGCGAGGAATTAAACCCGAAAGGGATTAAAATGATTTAATTTTTGTCATTGCGAGCGACCAACGGGAGCGCGGCAATCCAGCAGAGATACTGGATTGCTTCGTCGGCTTTGCCCCCTCGCAATGACGGTAAGGCGTGCAGATTTTCGCTTCGTGAAAATGCCAACAGGATGACAGAGGGGGACGCGGGAACGACTAAAAGGACAAGAAAGGGATTAGACATTTTTTTAAATGCAAATGACCTATTCTTTTACTAAAGTATCGGGGGCCTGCGCGATTCAGGCTGGAGCCTTAACACAAGAAGTCCAAACACGAAGAGCGGCACATTGATAAAATTTGAACATGTAGGCTTACGATACGGGGTCGGCCCGGAGGTGCTCAGCGATATCGACTTCACGCTGGAGCCCGGCTCTTTCCACTTCCTGACAGGGCCAAGCGGCGCGGGGAAGACCTCCCTCATGTCGTTGATGTATCTGGGCCGCAAACCCACGCGCGGGCTGGTCACGATGTTTGGCCGGAGCATCAACAAAATGGAACGCCCGCAACTTTCCGCCATTCGCCAGAGAATTGGCGTGGTCTTTCAGGAGTTCCGCCTGCTTCCCCACCTCTCCGCTTTCGACAATGTCGCTTTACCCTTACGCATTCTGGGCCGCCCGGAAAAGGAAATCCGTAGCAATGTCACGGAATTGCTAGAATGGGTAGGACTGGGCGACCATAAGATGATGCTCCCCCCCACAATGTCCGGCGGCCAGCAACAACGCACAGCCATCGCACGGGCCGTCATCGCACGCCCGAAGCTCCTGCTCGCGGACGAGCCGACAGGAAATCTCGACGATGAGATCGGATTCCGCCTGATGACTCTGTTTGAGCAGCTCAACCGGATGGGAACGACAATCGTTATCGCAACCCACAGCCAGACCATCATGGACCAATTCGGGCACCCGCGCTTGGTACTGGAGCATGGTGGTCTACGCGTTGAGGAGCCGAAAAACTGGATTCGCCGAAAAATCGAGGGGGTGTTTTAGATGCGCATACACGCCCGTCAAAACGTAGATAATAATCCCCCTCTCCCCACAGGGGAGAGGGCTGGGGTGAGGGGACTGCGGACTCTGACACACCCTCAAACTTGCCACCCCCACCCTACTCTCCGCCTCAAGGGGGAGGAAATTAAGGGGAAAAATAATTGAAGCTCTTGGCCTATGGGGAGATTTTAGGTGAATATCCTTAATTCGCTTTTCCGCACAAAAGACAAACAGCTCGGCGTCGCTGAAAGAGGACGACGTTACGATCTGCCGCTGAATAAAAGCGCGGGCACAGGCTTTCTGATATTGCTGGTTGCGCTGATGACCTTTCTGGCCGTGATGGCCTTGGGGGCCTCTTTTACGCTGGGCGAGATGGCGCAACGCTGGGCCTCCGGCCTTGAGAACCGGCTGACGGTCGAAATTCCGGCGGAAATCACGGGCGGCGCGCTCCGCTCCCCGTCCGACATTGCCTATCTCAGCGAGAAAACGGCTGAAGCTCTTAAAGCCGACCCGGCAGTTGAAACGGTTGAAATCATGGGTGAAGCGGACGTGCAGGCCTTAATATCCCCTTGGCTGGGGGAGGATCTATCTTTTGAAGGCCTCCCGCTGCCGGGGCTGATTTCGGTCAAAATGCGCATCGGTACGCCGGAAGCCATTGAACGGCTGCGCCATACGCTCAAGGGTATCAATCAGGATATCCATCTGGACGCGCATGAAAGCTGGCTCAAGGATCTGCTGCGCTTAACCGGTGCGCTAAAATTCGCAGCCGCCGCCATCACGCTGATCATCGCCCTGACGACGATAGCGGCTATTGCAGGCGCCGTGCGCTCCCGTATGGCCGAGCACAAGGCTGATGTCGAGCTGTTGCATCTGATGGGTGCGAGCGATCTGTATATTACCCGGCAATTTCAGCGCCACGCGCTAATTCTTGCGCTGCGAGGCGCGCTGGCCGGAACAGCCGCAGGCGGGTTAGCCCTTCTCCTGATCGGCTTGAGCGCCGGAAACGGCGGCGATACCGGACTGCTGCCGAATCTTCATCTTGGCACAAAACATGTCCTTACGTTGATCCTGTTGCCCTGCGCGGCTTGCCTCATCGCTTCGCTGGCCGCCCGTTTTACAGTCTTGCGTGTTCTGGCCCTGATGCCGTAAAAGAAGAGCATGGCTTTGTATCCGAAAACACCGCTTAAACGCCTCCTAACGGGACTGGCTGCAATCCTTGCGCTCTGGCTCTGCGGATTCGTGCTCTTTACGGCTTCAAGCCTGAGCGCCAAACCACAGGACACAAGCGCAACGACGGATGTGATCGTCGTGCTGACCGGCGGCACCAGCAGGATTGAGGAAGGCTTGTCCCTGTTCGCAGCAGGCCGCGCCCGGCATCTGTTTATCAGCGGCGTTTACCCGAATGTCTCCCAAGCCAAAATCGAAGCCATGTGGACAGGAGAGACGGCCCTGCCGCCCTGCTGCATCTCGCTGGGTCACAGCGCGACGACGACCATGCAAAACGCGCAGGAAACGCGGGACTGGCTGGCCGCGCACCATTACTCCTCTATCCGCCTTGTGACCTCAAACTATCATATGCGCCGCGCGGCGATGGAAATCCGGCACGCCTTGCCCGGCATTACCATTATTCCTCACCCGGTCCATCAGCCGGACCTGAGTTTGCGGGACAAGCATTTATGGGAGTTGCTCTTCAGTGAGTACCATAAGGGTCTGCTCCGCAGCGTTCTGCTTTTTTTCACACCAAGGCCGCCCATGCCGGAAGAAAGCGGGACATCATGAAGCGCGCCCCCGTCCGCTCCACGCTTTTCAACCTGCTCTTTATCGCAGCTACCGCCGCCGGATGCGTACTGTGCCTGCCAGGGCTGCTCATGCCGCGCCACTATTACCTACGCATCGTCGATTTGTATTTGCGCATTATAACCGCGCTGGAATATGGCGTGCTCGGCCTGCGCTACGAGGTACGCGGACTTGAGAACCTCCCCAAGAACGGCCCGTTCCTGATTGCCGCCAAGCATCAATCGCTCTATGAGACGTTCAAGCTGCGGCTAATTCTGAACGATCCGGCCATTATCCTGAAAAAGGAGCTGCTGAGAATTCCGCTCTGGGGGCTGTATCTGAAGAAAAGCGACGTGATCGCCATCGACCGTTCCACCCCGCAAAATGCGCTCAAATCCATCGAAGAGGGCGCAAAGCGTATGCAAGCCCAAGGCCGCCCGATCGTAATCTTCCCGCAAGGCACGCGCGTAACGCCGGAAACAAAACCCGCCGAAAAACCATACAAGCCGGGCATTGCCCGCATTCAGGACGTGACCGGTCTGCCGGTTGTCCCACTGGCCTTGAATAGCGGCCTGTTCTGGCCCAAGCGTGGCTGGTTCAAAAGCCCCGGCACAGTAATTTTTGAATTTCTTCCGCCGATCACCGCTAACAAAAAAGACAGGAAAGCCCTTATGAGTGAGCTGGAATATACGCTGGAGCGTGAATCTTCAAAGCTGGCCGATGAGGCCCGACAGGCTGAGCAGTCACCTGACAAGCCCTCTGCCTCGAGCAGCAAGCGCAGGAAACCCAAAGGGCTGTGGCTGCTCCTGATCGGCTGCGCCCTTTTCGCCGCCTATAGCACCGCATGGTTCAAAACGGCGGAAGGCGCTCAAAAGGCCTATCTCGACTGGGTCAGGGACCTCGGCGGGAAAGAGCGCAGCTATGCCGTGCCTGCTGTCTCCGGCTATCCGGGACGCATCACGCTGATTGTCCCGGAAGAACAACTCAACACCCCCGAAGGACGCCTCAAGGTACAAAATCTGAAAGCACAGGGCTGGCCGCTACCACGTACCCCGATCAGCCTTTCAGCCGACACCATCAGCCTCCAAAGCCACAAATGGCCTCAGCCTGTGCTGTTCGACCGGTTCGACGCACGCCTGACCCCGAAGGGCAGTCTTCTCAACGTTGAAAACGCACATTTGCGCCAAGGCCCCTTTACCGCTGAGGCTGCAGGCCAGATCGACCTTGCGCAATACCCCTTCCCAAAGATCAATCTGGAGGTCACACTCGACCGTCACGGTGATTTTCTGGAGTCCCTCGCAAGGGCCGGAGCGATAGAAAAACGTATCGCCCGTTTTACCGGCGCGGCCTTCACAGCCCTGAGTGCAGAAGACGGGCGCGTACACATCCCGCTTATTCAGAAAGGTCCGACCCTGTATGCAGGCCCGCTGCCGGTGGCGTCCCTTCCTGCCTTACCTGATCCGATGTCCGGTAATCCGCCTGCCCTTGCTCGATAATCTGGGCACGGATCGCACGCGTACGGCTGAACGTGTCGAACAGGTAATCACCGTCCCCGCGCCTGATTGCCTTTTGCAAAGCCGTCAGATCCTCGTTGAAGCGCTGGAGCATCTCCAGTACGGCCTCCTTGTTGCTGAGGAAGATATCCCGCCACATGACCGGGTCTGAAGAAGCGATCCGCGTAAAATCACGAAATCCGCTAGCCGAAAACTTGATGACTTCGGATTTGATATCCCCTTCCAGATCGTCCGCCGTCTGAACGATCGTATAGGCGATCAAATGCGGCAGGTGAGAGGTGATCCCCAGCACAAGGTCGTGATGCTCCGGCCCCATAATCTCGATCATGGACCCGCAGGCCTCCCAAAAGCGTGTCATTTTCTCGACAGGCCCCAGCTCCGTCGTGGGCAACGGGGTCAGGATGCACCAGCGCCCCTCGAACAGCGTCGAGAAACCAGCCTCCGGCCCTGAATACTCCGTACCCGCGATAGGGTGCCCCGGCACAAGATGTGCGCTCGAAGGAATATGCGGCCCCAACGCCTCCGCTACCGCTGCCTTAACGGAGCCCGTATCCGTGACAATAGAGCCGGGATGGAGCGCCGGGCCGATTAAAGCCCCGACAGCGCTCATGGCACCGACAGGCACCGATAAAATCACAAGATCGCTCCCGACTACGCTTTGGCGAATATCGCTCGTAACGATATCGGCAAGACCAAGCTCGGCGACCTTTTCACATACAGAATCAGAACCGTCCGCAGCAATAATCTTCTCCGCCAGCCCCCGCGCACGGATCACCCGCGCCAGCGACGAGCCGATCAATCCTAATCCGATAATTGTAATCTGTTTAAACATGATCACACTGCATACAGGCA
Organism: Alphaproteobacteria bacterium; assembly: GCA_020442475.1. GTDB lineage: Bacteria > Pseudomonadota > Alphaproteobacteria > Micavibrionales > Micavibrionaceae > JAGRKA01. Next base: position 18,504 of record JAGRKA010000037.1, read on the forward strand.
ATCACGGAAAAATCAAGCCCGGATAAAAGAGTAGCCCTCATGAACGGGCTGTACGTGCAATTGCCGGAATAGCCGGAACGCCGACGCGCACCCTTGAGCCGCTGCCCTTATCCGCCCGCGCATAAAGCTGTTTGCTGGCTTCAATCATATGGACTCCGGCAGCAATCGGCACGTAGCGCGCGCCCGTCCGCTCAAAAAATCCGGCGGATTTCAGAAACAGGGAGGAACGCGAAGGCGGCATAAAAAGCGCCTCCTCCGTGCGTTCATGGACGAAAAGATTTTCCCGCAAATGCTCGCAAAGCTGCCGGACAGTATAGGGCGTCCCCTGCCCGAACGGCGACCAGTCCGCATGCGCCCACAGTCCAGCCCGGTTGGGTACGACTACAAGAATACGTCCGCTCGATTTAAGAACCCGCCAGATCTCGCTTAAGTCCAGATGTACATTCTCGGAAAACTCAAGATCATGGATCATCAAAATCCGGTCTATAGAGTTTGTCTCCAACGGCAACGCGCCTTTCAACGACAGGCCGACAAGGTTCTTTTCCTTTTCGCAGCGCGGCCAGTGATGGGCTCCCTGCCCGGCGGGCATCATGGAAAACACACGCTCCGATTCCTCCATAAACATGCGTAGATAGGGCGTTGCATAGCCCGTCCCCATCACGCGCAGCCCCCGAACATCAGGCCAGAGCGTACGGATTCGCTCCTGCAAAACCCGCCGCACCACGCGCCCGGCGCGGGTATCGTAAAATGCCTTCAAATCGTAGACAGAACTGTACATAGTTCGTATATTAAACGAAGTTTAGACTCTAACCCAACCTGAAACCTTTCCAACGATACGAATTCCGGCCCATGAATCTATTTCCAGTCATCCTGCTTTTTACGCTTGCCTTTTTATTGCTCTTTTTCTTCCTTCTTTACCCGCTTTTCCTGCTGATTAAATCGCTTATTGATGCTGAGGTTAAGGCTGGCACGAAAATTTCAATACTGGGCGGCTCACTCTTTTTCTTCCCGATCCCCAGCTATATCTATAGCGGCTTTATCAAAGACGGCGGCTTTGGAAAATTTATGGTAGCCCTGAATATTGTCTTCCTCTTTATAGGAATGGGGATTCTTGTCCTTTTGCTCGGCCCGAAAACAATTGCTAAAGACCCGCTTTTACTAACCCCCGGCTTTATAGGCCAGTTTGTGATTTCTTCCAAAATGGAAGAAGGCGTACTTGATGAGTATATTGCCAGAATCGGAAAGCTCTACGGTGTTTCGCCGGAGACATTAGAAGAATTCAAGAAATCTTCTCCTCAAAAACCGCAAGAAGACACGTACAAAGGTGTAAACACGTACGAAATTGACGAAACGAACGTCTTCGGCGCGGGGAAAAACGCCCAAAAGATCCAGACGCAAAACCAGTCCGTATCCCCTGAAAATACGCCCGCGCCCACTGAAGATTATCCTATACCTACGGATCCATCGTTAAGGATAATTTACGCAACCTGCATAAGCCATACGCCTGAGGGAGCAGAGTCTTATATGAAAAAAACCTGCCTCTGTGCTGTAAACCGGATGAAACTCACCGATAATGTGGAAATGCTAGACAGCCATGTTGCCTTTTGTAAGAAAAAACACGCAAACGAGCTGCCGTAACTGGTTAAACACCGCCGCCATTAATGTCTTGCTCCACAAAACCGCTGGAATGACGTTTGTTTTATGATCGTTTTATAGCCGTATCCGGAAACACTCCTACATTTGTCATCCCCGTGAATGTCCTGCATAAGCAGGGTATTTTATCGGCGGGGATCCGGAAAAAGGCGAGCGGCTTTGCCGCTTACATATGGATCCCGTTCGTGCAAGCCTTTGCTTCGCAAAAGCGCCAACGGGATGACGAAGGCTGTATCAATATTCCGGATACGGCTCTATATGGGCCTAGCCATATAATTTTCGCTAAGAATCAGCTTACCCCGGCCTTTTGCGCGATCATCCCGTGGCAATGCTTGTATTTCTTGCCTGAACCGCAAGGGCATGCGGCATTCCGGGGCGTTTTGTTCCATGTTTCCGGATCGTTTTGATCGAACGTATTTTTATGCGTCAAAGGCTGCGGCTGAGCACTTGCCCCCTGGGCCTGCGGCTCCGTAGACTGCCCTGTTCCCATCAGGGCCGGGTCCTGCCGTGTTTCCTGCGCCCCTTCCTGCCGTACCTGCATCCCGCGCATCAGCATGGCCGGACGGGTCCGGTCAAAATCAAGCTCGACAAGGCTAAGCGTCATGCTCACGCTCTCG
>JAGRKA010000038.1 GCA_020442475.1 Alphaproteobacteria bacterium
CGCTAAAATCTTTCCTTCCGATGAAAAGAGGATCGCGCGGGAACTAGTTGTGCCCTGGTCGATAGCCAGAAGCGCCGTTGCCTTACTCATGCGGCCAGCGCCTCCATCAGTCGCGGGACGGCTTGCTCAAGTCGCTGGGCTGTCTGATCCGTCACGTGCAGGCCCAGCTTTGAGCGGCGCCAGAGAATATCTTCTGCGGTTTGCGCCCATTCGCAGCGCAGGAGATAAAGGATCTCCGCTTCATAGACCTGATCGCCGAAATGCGTGCCCAGATCGTTCAACCGCGCTGCACCCTCCAGGAACAAATCCATCCGCGTGCCGTAGGCATGAGCGTAGCGCTCCAGCATGTCCGGTGGTAGGAAGGGATAGTCTTTTTCCTTTTGCCAGATAAAGGCGTCAATATCGCCGTCCGGGATTCGTCCGCCGGGCAGAGGTGAATCGGCTGTCCATGGCGCAATCTCCCGGCCCTGCATATCTAAAATACGGGTGACGGCTCGTTCGGCCAGAACGCGATATGTCGTGAGCTTACCTCCGAAAACGGAGATCATCGGGCGGGGGTGTTGATGTTCATAAAGCCTGTAATCGCGTGTAGCCAAGGTTGCAGAGGCTTCCCCGTCGTCAAATAAAGGCCGCACCCCGCTATAGCTCCACAGCGCATCCTGCTTGTCTATTTTGTGAGTGAAGGCGCTATTGACGGCTCTGATCAGATAGGCCGTTTCTTCTTCGGAGATACGCGCTTCACGAGGGTCGCCGCTGTAATCTTCTTCCGTCGTGCCGATCAGCGTATAGTCTTTTTCATAGGGAATGGCAAAAACGATCCGCCTGTCCGGCTGTTGGAGGATATAGGCTTGCGGTCCGTCATAGATTTTCTTGACGATCAGGTGAGAGCCTTTCACAAGGCGGATTTTCGGTCTGTCGGCATCATCAGAGGCGGGCAAGCCTGCATTTTCAAGAACATCCTGTACCCATGGGCCTGTCGCGTTGATGACGGCGCTTGCGCTCGTCCGCATTGTCCGGCCGTCCGGCGTCCGCAGGTCAAGCTCATAGCGATCCTCTTGTGGGGTAATCCGCGCGCAGGCCGTGCGCGTCAGGATGGTTGCGCCCCGTGTGGCGGCATCCACGGCATTCAGGATGACCAGCCGGGCATCGTCCGCCCAGCAGTCGAAATAGGCGAAGCCTTTCTTTGTAGCCTCATGGGCTTCCAGCGGCCACCCGGCTTCGGCAAGCGAGAGGTCGAGGCTGCGTGAGCGGACGATTTTCTTGCGTGGAGCGAGATGGTCATAGAGGAACAACCCCGCACGAATCATCCAGTAAGGGCGGGCCTGCGGATCATGAGGGAGGACGAACTCCACCGGGCGAATCAGGTGAGGGGCAAGGCCAAGGAGTGTCTCCCGCTCTTTCAGGGCTTCCCGGACCAGCCGGAATTGGCCGTACTCAAGGTAGCGTAGGCCGCCATGAATCAGTTTTGTGCTCATGGAAGAGGTTCCGCCAGCCAGATCGTCCGCTTCGACGAGCAGGACTGAAAGACCACGCCCAGCCGCGTCCCGCGCGATCCCGGTCCCGTTGATTCCTCCTCCTATGACGCATAAATCATACTCTATGTTCATATCACTCTGCCTGCGTTGTCCCGTACTTTGTTTTTAGCATGATAACTGGTAAACTGATAGCTGGGTGTTGTGAAATGTCCCCGCTCGGGTGGAGGGTTCTTTTTGGCGAACGGTCAGCAATCTGAAAATACGTTACATGAGAATGCGATCGGCTGGTCGATTTTGCTCGCCGTCATTGCTGTTCTTGTATGGCTTTTCTGGTATTACAAGGCCGAAGAGGTGCGCGATATCGTCCGCTGGATACGCTATGGCGAAATGTGGATTGTGTCATGGTTTATCGATTTGGGCTCGATGCTGGGCCTGCACGGTAAAGACGGCTATCAGGTGTTTTACAATGGCAAGCTGGTAGACTGGCATCAGGGTTTTGAAAGTGCGCCGGAATGGGACAAGGCCAAGCTGAAATATGAGCATTTGTCTTATTTTAACGCGCTGGCGATGCAGCCTCTTCGTGTCGTATTCGTAGCCTTGACTGGGCTTGGTGCGTTGTGGTGCCTGTTTCGGGGGCCGGATACGCATTACCGCTCCCATCTGGGGCTTGAGGGGCTGATTCAGCGTCAGGCGAAAAACTTTCCTGTAATCTCGCCCTTCGTGGAGTTTAATCCATCGCAGCAGCCGCCGCGCCCGCCCGGATCGCCCGTTCCGGCAGAGCTGCCGCTTTTCGCTGAGGCGCTAGGACCGGAGGAGTGGCTGGCGTATAACCAGATTCCAATTCCGGACGGACAAATCGACAGGGCCGCCGCTGCGGCAGCTTTTAGTGAACAGCTCGGCCCGCGTTGGAAGGGTGTGCAGGTGCTTAAACCTTATCAACAGGTGTTGCTGGCGGCTTTTTGTTTAAAAGCCTCCAGAAAACGGAGCGATGCAGACACTATGTTGGGGCGTCTGGCCGGATGCTGGAATTTCAAGGCCGGGGGACTGAAACTCTCTCAGGACCCCTCATTGCTTAAGGACGCACGTAAAATCCTTAAGGATAAAGATCTTTCGAGCGGGACGTTGGCTGTTTGCAACCAGCATGCTTTCGTGACGACAGCCTTGCTGCGGGCGCTGGCTTATGCGCGGGAGGAGGGCGGCGTTCTGGCCCCCGCACAGTTTGTCTGGCTGCGCGGGCATGACCGGGTTTTGTGGTATCCGCTGAATAATCAGGGGCGTCAGAGCTTTCATATGGAGGCGTTCGGTGCGATGGCGCACTATAAGGCCGAAAAGATGACACAGCGCCCGATTCCTGTGCCTAAAGTTGAAGGCGCAGTGGAGGCGATTGTGGAATATATGAGTTCAATGCGGGCCCGCCCTGTCCCTCAACTCGATTACAGCAAATCGAAAAAACGCGGCGTGAAAAAGGCGAATTAAGCGGCCAAACGAAATAAAACGATCAACAAGATTATAAGGAAAAGGAGATACCAAAGTGATGAAATCCGAAAAAAAACATGGGGCATGCTGCCGGAAAGACAGTTCCAGCGCTCATGTTGCGGCGGGGAAACTGGTTCTATCTTTGCCAGGTGCACTTAGCCCTGTTGTCTGGCAGATGGATCTAGAAAAATCTGCGATGTCGGCGTTGGAAGTCACTGAAGGGGAAAAAAAGGAGAGTTGGTTGCTTGTGTTGAAGGTTCCGAATGAAAAATCCCAGACCATAGCGGTCTTCGAAACACGAGAAGGCGCGGTCGAGGCTATGATGGCCGCATCCGGCGCATTGGCGAGCGCGCAGTCCTGTGCAGCGATGCCGCAAGCGGTGCCGTCTGCTGGAGCCGTCCATATGCTGCATCCGGCAGGGCTTCCTCATGGAGCCTATCCCGCACCCAAGCCAAAAGGCGGTTACGGGAAGAGGCTGGGGCTTGTTCTGGCGATTGTTCTGGTCGTCGTTCTGTTCGGCATATGGAGCGCGCAGCTTCCCCGTGCGCCGCAAACGATGGAAGGCGTCGCGGCAGGCACAACAACCAGCGCGCAGGACGCTGCAGGGGTTCCTGTTTCCGCAGATGAGTTTTTACGAGGGCACTAAAACGCCCGGTCAAGCAGGGTAAGACAAGACAAGAAGAGTATAAAACGTTTATAAATGGCTTTAGACCAGCGAAAATACGAACATAAGCATGAGGCGATCCTGCGGGATGTGCGTCCATTATGGACGCGTATCGGCGATGGGCTGAGCCGCTCGACCTATTCTACGGCAGTTTTCGTGCTGGCAGGTGGCGCCATATGGATGAATGACTGGGCGCTGGCCTTTGCCGATGCCATCATGATTGTGCTGATCCTGTATTTTCTCTGGTTGACGAAGCGGGATCGGTCGTTGGCCTTTAAGATGCCGATGGGCTCCAAATTCAAGGACGGCAACAATATGGGTCCCGGTAAAAAAGGGCAGTCCGAAGGGATTTTGTATCTGGGGAACGTGGAAAAGACGAACGAGGAGGTCTGGTTTACCAACTCAGATGCAAGGACACACATTCTTTATCTGGGAACGACCGGTGCCGGTAAGACGGAAGGGTTGAAATCCATGGTGACGAACGCCATGGCTTGGGGTTCCGGTTTCGTTTATGTGGACGGGAAAGCCGATACGGATCTGTGGTCTTCCCTGTCCGCTCTCGTGCGGCGTTTCGGGCGGGACGACGATCTTCTTGTTCTGAACTATATGACCGGAAACTCGGATGTTCGCGCGCCCTCTAACACGATGAACCCGTTTTCTTCCGGCTCGGCTTCTTACCTGACCAACATGCTGGTTCAGCTTATGCCCGAATCCGAAGGGGATAACGCGATGTGGAAAGAGCGCGCCGTTTCGCTCTGTAGCGCGATGATGCCCGCTTTGACCTATAAGCGGGATCATCAGGAGATGCCGCTTTCCGTACGGACGATCCGCGATTACCTGTCCTTGAACAACGTGATTAAACTCCAGCGGGACAAGGCTGTTCCTGAGGAGGTTCGCTCTGGTTTGCGGGGGTATCTCGACACATTGCCGGGCTTCGTTCATGACGCTTATGACGATGAGGGCAACACCAAGCCGCCCGGTCCGGATACGCCGCAATATGATACGACTACGGCCAACCAGCAGCACGGCTATCTTGCCATGCAGTTCACCCGCTCCCTGCAATCGCTGGGGGATGATTACGGTTACATCTTCGATACGCAGGCTGCCGATGTAGACATGGTGGACGTGGTGCTCAACCGGCGGATCATGGTTGTGCTGATTCCGGCGCTGGAAAAATCCGGCGATGAAATCGCCAACCTCGGTAAAATCGTGGCCGCGACAATGAAGGGAATGATGGGCTCTGCGCTCGGGTCTACGGTCGAGGGGACAAGCGCCACCGTGATCGAGAATAAGCCGACCCATTCCTCAACCCCCTTTATGACCGTTTTTGACGAGGTCGGGTATTATACCGCGCAAGGGATGGCCGTGATGGCCGCACAGGCGCGTTCTCTGGGCTTTTGCCTCGTATTCTCCGGTCAGGACTTGCCAGCCATGAAAAAGCGGGTGCGGGAGGAGGCCAACTCCATCACCGCAAACTGTAACATCAAGATTTTCGGGAAGCTTGAAGACCCGACCGAAACCAAGGAATTTTTCGAAAAAACGGTCGGGAGCGCGATGGTGACGGAGGTTTCCGGCTTCCAGATGGCGGGGGGAACTGAGTTTGGGTCCTATTTTGATACGCAGCAGGCTGGTGTCCAGCTTCGTCCGCGGGCCAGTTACGACGAACTGCGCGGGTTTAAGGAGGGGGAGGCCGTTATCACCTATGGTGAGACGGTCGTGGATTGCAAGGTGTTCTACTCCAACCCCGGTAATGCGAAGGCGATGCGTGTGACCCGCTTTATGGCCTTGCCGCCGCCGGATGACAACATCATGAAGCATGCCAATGCGATCACGAAGCTGCGTGATCTCATGGTCAATAAGAGCTGGACGGCGGAGCGGGCCGATGTCGCGGTTGAGACACCGGAGGAAATCGCCGCGCTTGCCAAGGGGTTCGATAAGGTCGATAAGGATGTCGTTAATCCGATCGATAAGGGGATCGCCGCGATCATACAGGTTTACGGGCTGAGTAATTCGCTTGAAATGGCACCGCCCGCAAGTGCCGAGGGGGCAGGTGGTACAACAGGGTCCGCCGGGGGTGGCCTTACGGCCACGCCGCCGCAACCGCCTTCCGCACAACAGACGCCGCCATCATCACCGCTGGCTCAAAAGCCGCAAGGGCAGGCCGCACCTGCGCAACAACCGCAAGATCAGGCGCAAGGACAGGCGCAAGGACAGGCCTCGGCCAATCCGATGGGCTTTTTCGGCGGCGGCAAAGGCGGTGTAACAGGGGGCGCTGCGGATGGAAATGCCGCACCGGCACAGCAGCCCGCGCAGCAGGCTCCGGCAACACCGCCACAGGCAGCACCTCAGACACAGGCACCGCCGCCATCTGCTCCGGCTGAGCAAACGCCTCCGCCTGCCGCGCCCGTATCTCCGCCGCCTCAGGCAGAACAGGCCGCCCCGCCATCACCGGCACAACCACAGCAGCAACCGCAAACGCCGCCGCCGGTACAGGAGGCGCCCCGTCTGCCCAAGGAAATCGAGGATATTATCGCCAAGGCTGCGCAAGACTCAAAGAAGACGCTGTTTCAGGACGGAAACGAATAATGAATAATATTCGTCATTGCGAGAGAGGCGCAGAGCGTGGAAACGTCTTTCTGTTCGTGATGCTGGGGATTGCGCTGTTCGCCGCGCTGGCTTTTACAGTGTCACGGGGGACGCGCTCGGAGTCTACGACGGCGATGAGTGAGAGGCAGGCTGAATTACTGGCAACCGATATTCTGGATTACGCGCAAAGGCTGGAGCGTGGCGTAAACCGGTTGCGCAGGCGGAACGTGTCGGAAAACGATATCAGCTTCGATAACAGCGTTGTGAGCGGATATGACCACACGCCCGCCCGGCCTGATACGGATAAATTGTTCAATGCGGCAGGTGGGCAGGTTACATGGACTTCCCCGCCTGAAAAAGCCAATGACGGCAGCGAATGGGTCTTTACGGGCAGGAGTTGTATTCCGGAGCTTGGTACGGGTGCCGCCGGGTGTGGCTCAGACGGGCTGGATGGAACGGAAGAGTTATTGGCCGTGCTGCCAAATCTGAAGCAGGCTGTGTGTGAGCGGATTAATACGAAGCTTGGCGTTGGCGCTATTCCGGCGAGCGTGGCCTCTTACTCGGCTGTGAAATATCAGGGCACATTTCAGGACGGGACGGAGCTTTCGAACGTGACGGGCTTGTCCGCCGCTTGCTTCAGCAATGGCGGAGCGTACCATTTCTATTATGCGCTGATTATCCGTTAGAGCTTTTGAAAAACGCGCTGGCCTCAATTCGGAAACTGCTTTATAACCCGATCCCATGGCTTCACTGGCACAAAAACTGACGGAGATTGTAGGCGCGGCGTTCGCGGCGGAGGGTTTGTCTGCCGAACTGGGGCTTGTGCGGGTTTCCGACCGGCCCGATCTATGCCAGTTCCAGTGTAACGGCGCAATGGCGGCGGCCAAAGCGGCCAAAAAGAACCCCCGCGAGATTGCGCAGACGCTCGTTCAAGCTTTGCAGGACCATCCCGCCCTTGCCCGCATAGAGATCGCCGGGCCGGGCTTTATCAATCTGGACGTGACGGATGCATTTCTGGCTGCTCATATTAAGAGCAATGCGGACAGCGATACTTTAGGCGTGGAGCCTGTGGGCGCAGGCCGGACGATCGTACTGGATTATGGCGGACCGAACATCGCCAAGCCCATGCATGTGGGGCATTTGCGCTCCTCCATCATCGGGGATTCCCTACGGCGTATCTGCGCGTTCGCGGGTTATAGGGCTATTGGCGACGTGCATATGGGCGACTGGGGCACGCCGATGGGGCAAATCCTCTCCGAGCTTGAGGCGCGCGGGCGTTTAGGGCAGCCCGTTACGATGGACGAGCTTGAGGAGATTTACCCGGCGGCGTCCAGAGCCTGCAAGGAGGACGAAAACCGGGCGGAGCAGGCGCGGGCGGCTACAGTCAAGCTGCAAGACGGTGATCCCGTATATCGTGCGGCATGGCAGCAATTTATCGATGTCTCCATCGCAGGAATGAAGGAGAATTTTGATGCGCTTGGCGTGCATTTCGATCTGTGGAAGGGGGAATCAGACGTTCATGAGCGGATCGCCCCGATGGTCGAGACGCTCAAAACTGCCGGGCTGGCCGTTGAAAGCGAGGGCGCTGTTGTCGTCCCTGTGGCGCGGGAAGACGATAAGAAAGAGATGCCGCCACTGATCCTCTATAAGCGCGACGGGGCTGTGATGTACGGCACAACTGATCTGGCAACAGTTGCAGACCGGGTGGAGGCGTTTTCTCCCGCCGCTATCCTCTATGTCGTGGATCAGCGCCAGAGTCTCCATTTCGAGCAGGTCTTCCGCGCTGCGCGGGTGACGGCTATCGCGCCGGAGGAGCAGGTCGAGCTGACTCATGCGGGGTTTGGCACGATGAACGGGCAGGACGGCAAGCCCTTCAAGACGCGCGCGGGCGGCGTGATGAAGCTGCAAGACCTCATCGCTATGGCCGTTGAAAAGGCGCAAGCGCGGCTGGAGGAAGCCGATCTGGCGGCTGATATGGATCAGGCCGAGCGGGATGATGTCGCGCATAAGGTTGCGGTTGCAGCACTCAAATTTGCCGATCTGCACAATAACCGTGTGGCTGATTACGTCTTTGATATTGACCGCATGACCCGCTTTGAGGGGAAAACCGGGCCGTATCTGCTGTATCAGGCCGTGCGGATCAACTCGCTTCTGAATAAGGCGAAGGGTGCGGGGCTGGATGTGCCGGAGAATCCCACCTTTGCGATTAAAGCGGAAGACCGCGCATTAGCTCTTGCGCTGGCCGAGTTCCCGGATCATTTCCGCCTTGCGCTGGAGAATTACACGCCGCATGTTCTCTGCGATTATGCCTATAAGCTCGCGCAGGATTTTAGCTCCTTTTACGGCGCATGCCATATCCTCTCCGAAGAGGACGAACAGTTGCGCGCCAGCCGCCTGTCCCTGTGCGCCCTGACCTACAGGCAGCTTGTCCTTATTCTAGGGTTGCTGGGTATTCAGGTGCCTGCCCGCATGTAGGCAGAGTGTACCCGGATCGGACCAAACTTTAACGATCCTGCTTTTGTGTGGACCGTGTTATAATTTTCCTCATGGACAAAGAGATTGAAAAAATCAGGCAGGATGGAAATCTGGTGACGTTGCGGGCGACCCGCAAGTTTCTGGAGGATCTGATTGTTTTCCTCAAAGATACCCCGGCGATTGGGGAGGAGTTTTGGGGGTTTAGGTCTCAATACTCCGATTGTCTCGATCTGGCTGTCGATCTCGAAGATATGCTGGCCCATGAGCAGGGCGATATATTGGAATTTCAAAGAGATAAAGAGTATTTCTTCTATCAGATGCATGATGCCATGCGTATTAGTTTTTCAGGAATCCGTCGTCATGTCTTTCCAACGATCAGCACTCTTCCTAAAAAAAGACTAGAAAAAATAAACGATCAAATCGTTAATATATATTATGGGCAGTGTACAGCTTAATAGTCTTTAAATCTTTTTCCTTTAAAATTTCTTTATGGGAAAATGGGTTGAGTTAGAGACAATCGTTTCAAAAATTGCAAACGGGCATGCTGTTCAAAAGCATCTGCATGAATTTAGCGATCCTGCTTTTGTGTGGACCGTGTTATAATTTCCCTCATGGACAAAGAAATAGAATTCATAAAACAAGACGGAAATCTGGTGACGTTGCGGGCGACCCGCAAGTTTCTGGAGGATCTGATTGTTTTCCTCAAAGATACCCCGGCGATTGGGGAGGAATTTTGGAATTCGCGGGACCAATATGCACAATGCCTGACATTGTTGGATGATCTCGAGGATATGCTGGCCCATGAAGAGGGCGATGTTCTAGAATTTCAAAGGGATAAGGATTATTTTTTTGACGAAATGAATGATGCCATGGGTATAGATCTAGCCGCTATAGAGGACAAAGTTTTTGCTGCAATCAACGCTCTGCACAGAAGAAGAATAGAGGAAATACGAGAACAGCTTTTAGATGCGTGTTATCCCGGGGCCATAGAAAGTTAAGTTTTTCTAAAGACTTACCCTCTATAATTTACGTATGATAAAAGAGGGTGGTTCGGGAGCAGTCGAGAGCAATCTGGATATGGTGATCCGTAAGGTCACGAACGGTCATGCCCTGACCAAACATCTTCATGAATTTAGCGATCCGGCTCTCGGTCCTGTCCTGGACATTAAAGATCAGGCGGGTCTTGAAAAACATCTGCGCAATATTCTGAACGATCCGGAGACTGTCGGGATGGTTCGGAATGTTGATGGCTCCTATATGAGTTTTTATAACAGAAGAACGAACACGCTTTTTCATTTTGAACCGAAAAATGTGGATGGGGGCAGCATATATCGTCCCAAAAATCCGCAGAAAGAGTTTTTGGAGGAATTTGACAAAGCCTTAAAAGACCCCCATTCCTCCAAAATCATTGTCGAAGGCGGCGGGTATAAGGCGCTGGCGGAAAAATTCACCGGCCTCACCGGGAAGGTGCCTGTTCACCGCTATTGGGGCAAAATGTCCGATAAGCTCAATCAACTCGGTAAAATCCCGCCGCATATTTTCCGGCAAACGAAAGACGCGGTTCTTCAGGCTCTGCCGGAGGAATCCAGACTGGCCCGCACATTCAACATCGCGGCGGAGGTTTCACCGCTGATTTTCCGGCGAGGGCTGAAATTCATACCGCTTGCCGGGACGGCTGTGGTCTTTCTGATGGGGGAGGCCGAGGCCGACGAAATGCGCACGGAGGCTGCCGCTGCGGTTGAGGCCGGGATTTTGCCGCCGGAGGCGCTCGAAGATTACGAGAAAATCGTCAACGCCCACAGATTGCAAATGAATGCCGATTTTTCGCTTGTCGGCGCGGAAGGGAAGGTTCAGCTCGGTTTTGAGAAATTTGCCGCGGCATGGGGGTTGAATGCGCATCCGGAGTGGAAAGAGCGGCTGGAGCCTGTTTCCCTTGTTGAAACCCTTACCGGGGTGGAGCTGATCGAAGTCGGCGCGGAGGAATTGCTGGCTTTGTGGGATAAGCTGCCTATGGAGGTTTCGGAGGATATGCCCCCTGAGATGCAGGCACTTGTGCAGTACAAAGCCGGTGAAAATCAGGTGGGCTTTGCGGAATATTATGCGGACCTGAAAGCCCATGACGGGCTTTATCATGTGCTGGCGGCCCTTCCGGATCAGCAGGCTGAGCAGCCCAAAGCTCTGGAACATGAAGCTGGAGCAGCGCTTGGCGAACCGGTCTTGCCTGCCGCGTCCGGGCAAAGTGTCGCGGCGCAGCGTTACGGGGCGTGCGCGCTTTAAGTCGGGAGCATGCATCTTGTGCGTCACGAGCGGTTCGGCTAGAATCGGCTAATGCTCGGTGCCGAAACCATCAAAATCACCCCGCCTCTTTTAAACCGGATCAGCAATATTGATCAGTTCAAAGGCCTGTGGGCCGGGCTTGAGCGCTATACGACGGGGCTGAACCTGATCGGTGATGTTGCGGCCTATGGGCAAGCGTTTCACGCGATGCTCGGCCCGTTGCAGGATCGCCCGATCGATCTGGAGGTTTTGTGTCTGCTGCATGCCGGGTTGCAGCGCGGCGAGAGAAGCGGTTTTCGCACTGGCGCGCATCCGCTTGAGATCATGAAAGACGGTGCGCTGATTGGCGCGTTGGAAACAGCGGAGCCGGAGCAGATTGCGCCCCTTCTGGAAAAACTTTTGGCCTGGACGCAGCGGGCGCTGGCGGAAGAGGCATTGCATCCGTTGATTGTCATCGCGGTTTTTGTCGCGGTTTTCCTGCAAGTCTGCCCATTCACCGATCACAATCAAAGGTTGGCGCGGTTGCTGGTGACGCTTCTGATGCTTAAGGCAGGCTATGTTTATGCGCCCTATGTCCCGCTTGATCCGCTGGTGAATGAGGCGGCGGAGGCGCTTTGCACAGCGCTGCGCCACAATCAGGAGAGTCTTGAGGCCGGGCGTCCGGACTGGAGCGAATGGCTGGGCTTTTTCCTCACGCTGCTTCAAAGACAAAAGGACGTGTTGGCAAGTCGGCTGGAGGTGCGCAGCGGCGATCTGGCGCAAATGCCTGCCCTGTCGGCCAAGATTTTGGCTCTGTTCGAAAAGCAGGCGCGTTTGCAGATGAAGGAAATTATGAAGCTGACCGGCGGGCGGCGCGCGACCATCAAGCTGCGGCTTGGCGAGTTGGTCGAGGCCGGGCTGCTCCGCCGTCATGGGCAGGCCCGCGCGACATGGTATTCCTTGGTATAGGGCTTCGGCGGCTCAGCCTTCACGGCCTTGCTTCATCTTACTCTACTTGCCGGGGTGCCTTATTAAGGCCGCACGTTCCACGCTTCAATCCGCCATGCGCCGTTTTCATGTTTCAGGATCGCAAGCGCGCCGGTGGAAAGCTTGATTTTATGGTTGGCGGCGAATTCTTCGAAATTACCGGCGATATGCGGGGCGAAGCGGGCGATCCCGTTAGAGGTTACGACCAGCACCGTTTCATTATCGTGATGGGCGCTGACTTGGTCCGCAAAAGCGCGCCAGTTTTGGATGATTTCTTCCGGATCGACCTGCCAGCCGTCGGGGGCGATTGCGCGTTCGTCCCAGTCCGCAATCGCCTGCGCGCCGATCCGGGCGATCACGTCATCTTCCGTTTTGTTTTCGTCCGGGCCATAGTCTATTTCATTAAAGATATCAAGCGCATATACGGGGTTTGTAACGCCGGATTCCTGAACGGCAATCTCCGCCATTTCTTTTGTGCGCTTTAAATGCGAAGAGTAAACAACATCCGGTATCAGATTGTTTTCTTTGATATATCGCCCTAAAGTTCTGGCCTGTTCCCTGCCTTTTTCGACCAGCGGTAAATCAGTCCGCGCACCGACGCGGGTGGGCGTGTCTCCGGGGCCGAATGTGTTGCCGTGCCGTGCGATGATGAGTGTCGTGGTTGTCATGGGGGTGTTGTAAAAGAAAAATATAAGTTCATACAAATTTTTTGAGTCGCCCTATTTCTAATAGAGGAAATTATAAATACGTATCGTAAAGGCGGACAGGATATTTTTTTTGAATGGTCTCTATAACATCTTGAAGAAGCGTATTTTTACTATCTGATTTGATCTCAAATTGCATTGCTCCGAAGGTATCAACAGAGACTCTGTGCTCATTGTTTTTGATCCATATATAAGCATCACCTTGTATGCCAGATTCTGTATGAGGAAAATATTCTGTAATATAATCTAGAAGTTCATAATAAAATTCATAGTAATTTTTAGAGTGTTCAATTACTGCAAAAGCAATATCTTCATTATAAACCATTTTAAATTGGCACCTCTTTTATTTATGCTTTCGATTGTTTTGGGGATCAACATTTTTTTGTCTAGATTCTGATATCTTCATTGGTTTATTCTAATAATTTTTCTGCCCGCGCGAGATCTTCCGGCGTATCAATGCCCGATTGCATCTTGCCTTTCTCAATCTCGACGGGGACGGCCGTGACCGTGATGCCGTTTTCGAGCATACGGAGCTGCTCCAACCCCTCAAGCTGCTCATAAACCCCTTGCGGCAGAGCACAGAATTTTGCCAGCACATCCACCCGGAACCCGTAGAGCCCCATATGTTGGTAAACCGGGGAGATATCGCTTTCGGCCCGTAAGGACTCTTCCTTGCGGATGCCGGGAATGATGTTTTTTGAAAACCACAGGGCACGGTTGTCCTTGCCGAGTATGGCGGTTGTGCCGGAAAAGGGCGTCGTCTTTTTTGCCTCGCGCAGCCGGTCCAGATCATGCCAGCTCAAACGGTGAACGGGCGTGATGACTTCCGCCTCGGGATTGTCCCGGAAAGTTTTGATCATGGCCCGCACGACACTCACCGGTGTAAAGGGTGCATCGCCCTGAAGATTGATGACGAAATCCGGCTTGTCTTCAAGCTGTTCCAGCGCCTCATGTACCCGGTCTGACCCGGTGGGGCAGCTTTCGGAGGTCATAACGCATTCCACGCCGATTTCGCCCGCATGGGCAGCGATGCGCTCATCTTCGGTCGTCACGAAAAAGCGGATGTCTTTAATGCCGGATGCAGCTTCCTTGGCAACGCGCGTCACGCGCTCCAGCATGCTGATCCCGCCGATTTTGGCTAGCGGCTTGCCCGGAAAGCGCGTGGAGGCGTAACGGGCGGGAATGGCAATCGCAATGGTCATTGTGCGGCCTTTCCGTCATGCCACCACGTATCGCTGATAAGCGGGCTGATGTCGGAGAGTGTCTCCGGGCGTTTGATGGTGCTCCAATGCGCGATCCGCCATTTCGGGAAATGCCACATCGGGATCACGTAATAATCCGCAAGCAATACCCGGTCCAGTGCACGGCAATGGGCCACAAGGTCTTCGCGGGATTGGGCCTGTATCAGCTCTTCGATGATTTCATCAACGACCGGGTCCTTGATCCCGATTAAATTGCGCGAGCCTTCCATATCGGCCTTGTCCGAGCCCCAGAAATCCCGCTGCTCATTCCCCGGAGAGCCGGACTGGCCGAAGCTGGAAATCGTCATATCGAAATCGAAACTGTTGATCCGGTTCTGATATTGAGCTGTGTCAACGACGCGGAAAGAGGCTTTTACGCCGATCCGTTCAAGATTTTTGATAAAGGGCAGAACCCAGCGCTCAAATTGCGGATTGGAGTCCAGAATTTCAAATTCCAGCCTGACGCCGTCTTTCGTACGCATGCCGTCCGGTCCGGTTTTCCAGCCTGCGGCCTCCAGCATGTCCACCGCCGTTTTCAGGTTTTTCCGCGCGTTACCGGAGCCGTCCGTAACGGGCGGTTCGTAGGTTTGCGTGAAAACTTCGTCCGGGATTCGGCTGCGATAGCGCTCCAGAATATCTAGCTCTTCTCCCTCGGGGAGGCCGGAGGAGGCCAGCTCCGAGTTTTCGAAATAGCTGTCCGTGCGCGTATAGGTCCCGTAGGCGAATTGCTTGTTGGACCATTCAAAGTCGAACGCATAGGCCAGTGCGCGGCGGACGGCCTTATCCGCGAAGACAGGGCGGCGGATGTTATAGACAAAGGCCTGCATTCCGGCAGGGCTTTCATTGGCGATTTCTTCTTTGAGAATTCGTCCGTCCTTGACGGCTTGCGCGTCATAGGCGGTTGCCCAGAGTTTGGCGGTGTTTTCGATCTTCACGTCATATTCGCCGGAGAGGAAAGCTTCGAGTGCGACATTGGAATCACGGTAATAATCATAACGGACGCGGTCAAAATTGTAGAAGCCCTTGAAGAAGGGAAGGTCTTTCCCCCACCAATCGTCGCGGCGCACATATTCGATCGCGCGGCCCGGCTCAACCTTATCAACGCGGTAGGGGCCGCTACCCACGGGCGGCTCCAGAGAGGTTTGCGAGAAATCATGCCCCTCCGCCTCCCAGTAATGTTTGGGCAGGACAGCCATTTCCGCGACAATCAGCGGTAGCTCCGCATTGCCCTTCACCGCAAATTCAAACTTTACCCGGCGCGCGCTTTCGGCGGTAACGGATTTTACGTCATGGTAGTAGGCTTTGAAAAAGGGCGCGCCTTTGGAACTTAGCGTGTTGAAGGTCCAGACGACATCGTCTGCCGTGACGGGCCGTCCATCGCTCCAGCGCGCTTCGGGGCGCAGGGTGAAGGCGACCCAGTCGCGCTCTTCGCCGATTTCAATGCTCTCAGCCAGAATGCCGTAGAGCGTAAAGGGCTCGTCCCATGCATTTTGCATCAGGCTTTCATAGATAAAGCCTGAGCGCAGGAAGTTCAGCCCCGCCACAGGCGTGCCCTTGATAATGAAAGGGTTCAGGGAATCGAAGCTACCGATCGCCGATAGCTTCAGCGTGCCACCCTTGGGTGCCTCCGGATTCACGTAGTCCAGATGAGTGAAATCAGGCCCGTATTTCGGTGCGCCGTGGAGTGCGATGGCGTGGTGTGGGTCAGGCGAAGCTGTCTCTGAATCCTGCTCTGAATTATGTACCTGAGTGGGAGGTGCTACCTCTACGGCATGAGCTGCAATCGCGTCTCCTAAGCTTTGTGCCTTGGATTGGGGCACAGAAAAACCGGGAACAACAAAAGTGAAAAGAAACAGGTTGAAAAAGAGTATTTTCATTTTACATGATCCTATATAGGAGCGCCCGCTCCGATGTGTTTCCGGTATATTCCTGATATGTCGAGGTCCGCGTATTCTAACAAGCCCTTCCACAATGTCACGCGGGTTTTTTTGTCCGGATTGGCAAGAATAGATTTGACATAGATTTTTATGTGGGCTACAAGCGAATTTCGGTATTCACATATAGGAGATTATAAAATGAATGATAATTTGAAACAGCTTGTTAGCAACTTTAAAACTGCTCTGCTAAAACAAACAGAAATGCCTTCTTTGACTGATAATCCACATGGATTCGTATCGGCGAGCCAAGCTATTACTGATTATGCAAAAAATAATGAGACGGCGCTTCGTTCTGGTGCGTTGGATGAAGAATTTACAACCATTGCAAATGTATTATTGTCTGTTCCGCCGCAAGATGCTGATAATCCGGGTGTACTTTTTGAGGCCTCCAGGAATCTGGTCGGTACTGTAGAAACTCTTGATCACAACATCTAAATTCTGTAGCAGAGCAAGGTACGAGAGTACATTAAAGCTCTAGGCCACCTTCTTCGGCTTATACGCGCCTTGCAGGCCGGGTTTGCCGAAGAGATAGCCTTGCCCGTAATGGATACCGTAATCCAGCACATCCATCAGGGTCGTTTCATCCTCGATCTTTTCAGCGATCACGGCGATCCCGTTGCCTTCGATCCGGCGCTTAAGGCGCTGCATCTCCGCGAAGTCGCCGTCCGACTGCGCTGCGCTTGATAAAAGCGCAGCATCCACCTTCACGAACCGGACCTTAAAGCGCAGCAAGTCGCCGATATCAAGGTCCAGAGAATCCACATGGTCCAAAGACAGGGCGCAGCCTAACGTGCCCAGCCCTTTGATAACTTCGAGCAGCGGCGGGGATAGGGCATCGTAATCCTTTTTCGGGATTTCGAAAACCAGCCTTGGTGCCAGTGCCTTATTCTTCGCCAGAAAGGTCAGGAGGTGCTTCATAAAGAAGCCGTTTTGCAGCGTGGCCATCGTAATATTCAAAAAGATCGGCGCGGGTCGTTGCAGGTGGGCCGTGCTTTTCAGTGTCCGTAAACATTCCAGCAGGGAAAGCGTGTCAATATCGCCCATGAGCTTATCCTGCTCGGCCAGCGCCATATAGCGTTGTGCCGGGACATAGAGGCCGGGGCGCGCGCGCACACGGGCGAACATCTCGTAAAAGCGCACACGGCGTTGAGGCAGGCGCATAACCGGCTGGATAAAAACGTCTACACGCTCATTGCGCACAGCCTGATGAATCAGCTCTTTAACGACAAGATCGCTGAGTGCGTCAAAATCATCGGTCTCATCGCCGGGTTTGGTGGCGTGCTGTGGTGCCGGCGTATCCGGTTTGGCGTCCTGTTTTACCGTATCGGAAGGGGAGGGCGCGGTGATATCCGGAATGGATGGTATTGGGTCATTCGCTGCGGCTGGCAGGACTTTGGAGAGATCTTTCGCCTTGGTAACATCTTTGGCGCGTGCAGAGGGCGCAGGCTTGGGTGCGGAAGAAGGCGCACGATTGAGTGAATGTGTTTCGCCAGTTTGCGCTTTCACAGGTGCAGATGTTTCCGGCATAGGGTTCGCGTCAGGCGTAAGCTGTTTAAGAACTGCTTTGAGCGGCGGTTCTGCGGATGGTTTGGGTTGGTCGAGCCGGTCCACCAGTTCAACAGGTGGCTCTTCCACCTGCTGATCCGCTGTGCTTTTGGTAGTGTTTTGAGAAGTGTTCCGGGGCATGTTTTGTGTGGTGGTGCGCGCTGCCAGCGTATCCCGAATATCCGTCAGCTCCGTACGCATGCGTGAAAGTGCGCGGTCCATATTCTTTTGCTGGGCAGCCAGAATACGGAATTTATTATTGGCGGCTAGCTCCCAAAAGGCGCGGTGACGGTGGTCCAGCAGCACAAAAAAGGCCAGCGCTGTAACGCCCAGCCCCAGCAACGCTAATTCGGGTGAGAGGAAGGCCAGCGGCGCAACGACAATCAGCGAGACGAGTAAGGCCCCGGCTGTGGCTAAGGGGCCGGGCTGGCGCTCGACCTGAACACCGCGCACGGATGCTCCGCGTTTTGATATGCGTTTTTTACGAGCCACTTGAAGTGTTTAGCTCCTGCCCTGTATTCTTTGGTTTAACGTCGATGCCGACAGCTTGTCCAATATGGTCAAAACCGTCTGCTTTAAGATACGCGTGTAAGTCGTTATGAATGCACATTGCCACGGATGGTCCCCTAAAAACAAGAGCCGTGTAAAGTTGAATCAGCGATGCACCGGCTTTGATTTTGGCATAGGCATCGCGTCCGCTTGAGACTCCGCCTGCACCGACGATGGGAATTTTTCCGTTCGTTAGCCGGTAAAAATTGCGGATGATTCCTGTGGATTTGTTGGTTAGCGGCTGTCCGCTCAGCCCGCCGGTTTCACCCGCGAAAGCGGGAGGAAGGGCGCCGGGCCGGTCCAGTGTCGTATTGGTCAGGATCAGGCCGTCTACTTCCGAATCGAGCGCCGCTTGGGCCAGCTCTTCTTGCTGCTCTTCACTCAAATCGGGGGCGAGCTTAAGGAGTAGGGGTGGCGGGTGGGCGCCGCAGGCCTTACGCCGCTCTTCCCGTAGCGCGCCGATCAGCTCCAGCAGCGGCTCCCGTTTTTGCAGGTCGCGCAGGCCCGGCGTATTTGGAGAGGAGATGTTTACCGTCAGGTAATCGGCCATCGGCCCCAGCATCCGGATCAGAAGCGTATAGTCCTTGACCGGGGTGCTTTGGTCTTTATTCATGCCGATATTGATGCCCAGAACGCCCGGCATGCGCGGCCCCGCGCTTAAGAAGTGTTCGATATTGTTTTTAAAGGCGTGCATGCCCTCATTCGGGAAACCCATCCGATTGATAACCGCTTCATGTTCGGGGCAGCGAAAGATGCGCGGCTTTGGATTTCCGTCCTGCGGTTTGGGCGTGACTGTTCCGGCCTCGACAAAGCCGAAAGCCAGCCGGAAAAGCGGGCTGATCACTTCCGCATTTTTGTCAAACCCGGCGGCCAGCCCTACGGGGCTGGGAAAGCGCAAGTTCCAGAGCGTTTGTTCCAGCGCGGGGTCCGGCTTAAGGGTATAGCGGGGGAAAACACCGCGCTTCATCAGTGCGATGGTCAGGCGATGGGCTTTCTCCGGATCAAGGCGGAAAAGGAGCGGGCGGGCAAGGGTGTAAAGGTCTTGCATGGCTTTAAGGTTCCTGCGCGGGGTGGTGTATGATATCCCGCTTCATATGTTCCAGACCGGCCTTTAGATAAAGCCAGCCTGTGATAATTGTCAGGCCGCTCGCCGTCAAAAGGAGGAGCAGGCCGATGGCAGAGCCAAAGGCGACGTAAGGGGCGACAATCAGAACACCCAGCGCTGCCATCTGTGTCGCTGTTTTCCATTTGGCCAGCTTTGTAACGGGGAGCTTGATATTTTTTGGGCCGAGATATTCCCGAAGGCCTGAGACAAGGAATTCCCGCAAGATGATAATGACGACCGCCAACACGTAAAGCCCCTCGATCCGCTCCGTGGCCACCAGCATCAAGAGGATCGTCACGACGAACATCTTGTCGGATACCGGGTCTATAAAGGCCCCGAATTCGGAGGTCTGGTTGAATTTGCGGGCGATCCAGCCATCGAGGAAATCGGTCAGGGCACCGATCACGTATAAAACGAAACAGGTCCATGCCGCCCATTCAAAGGGCAGCAGGAACAGCACGACCATAAAGGGGAGCAGCGCCAGCCGGAGCAGGGATAACATATTGGGCAGATTCAGCATGGCCCGAATTGTAGCGGCAGTCGCCTCAAAAATCACGTTCTAATTATTTTTTGTATTTTTGCACGAGGATGCTATGCTCGCCGTTCACAACAAGGAGAAAGATCATGAAAAAAGCGATTTTTGCGCTTGCGGGCGCGCTTTGTATTTTGGCAGCAGGGCCTGCGCATGCGGATGATTTTTTTGGTAAAATCGATAGTATCATGAATAGTGTCGAATCTACGATGAACAGAGCTGACAATACGGCGAACCGTGTCAATAACACGGCTGACCGTATTGACAGCAAAATTCCGGACAGGCCGGATAATGCCCAGCAGACGCCTCCGCCACAGGCCGGCACCTCCAGAGGTCAGCAGGCCGCGAGCAATGCCGAAGAAGAACGCATTTTGGAGCGGGCGCGCCAGATTGAGGAAGAGCGTGTCTTGCGGGAAGCGGAGCGTATCCGTGCCGAAAGGGAAGCCCAGGATGCTGCGGCATCCAGCCCGGCTGCCGGTGATACCAGAGGATATCGGCGGCGTTAGGTATTTAATCTTTTGGGGATTTTTTCCCCGCCCCTTGGGGTGTTTCTCCCTTATTCCCTCCCCCTTGAGGGGGGAGGGTAGGGTGGGGGTGGTAGGTTTGAGGGCGCTTAGAGTCCGTAAGCCCCCTCACCCCAACCCTCTCCCCGTGGGGGAGAGGGAGTTTGATACCTAGTTGCTTGCAGGCGCGTCTATCGTGCATTTTGCAACCTCCCTCAAAAAAAACATAAA
>JAGRKA010000039.1 GCA_020442475.1 Alphaproteobacteria bacterium
CCGTCGCCTTAGCGTCAGAAATCAGATGCGTATCAGCATAAAGAGAGGCTGTCTTAAGCGTGGTGGCCAGCAACACACCGTTCCGGTCCGTAATATCAGCCCGGAGCATATGGGGAGGCACCAATACATCCCCAGAAAACTGCGCCTGAGCCTCCAGATGACCTTGCACCGCACCCATATCCAGATCATGCGGCAAAGCCTGAATCACGGATAAATCAAACGCCCGGATCGCAAGTACGCTATAGAACAGCACGAAAAATGCGCTCATCAGCACAAGGCGGCCATGCGCCATCTCCAGAGCGCTGCTCCGCTCGCCGTCAAATTTAAAGGCGTGATAGCGGGAGCGGCGGTAATGCAAAGACGCACCGAAAATCATCGCGAAGCCCCCCCGCCCAACTCATCCAGCAAAGACTGGAAATTTTTCGTAGGCCGCTCGGCAGCATCAGACGGTTCCCTTAAATATGTCCGCTTTTTTGAAAAAGACGGCTTCGGACGCGGCCTGATAGCACCGGCATCGCCAGACGGCTCTTCGGAAGCGCCAAACGCTATAGGCTGCGCCTCGATAAGAGAAGGAGAGGCAGAAGGAGAAGAGACATCATCCTCTTGCACCCTTTCAGGCAGATAAGAAGGTGTGGCCGCGACATCTTCCGCTTCCGGCGGTACCAGATCCAGAAATTCATGCGCAAGGCGCTCAAGCCGGTCCGGCCTGTTCAAATAAGCCCACTCGGCGCGCAGAACCCGAATTGTCTCTTGCTCCCGGTCGATAGACGCTTCGATTTCCGCAAGCTTATCCTCGGATTTCTGCACGTTCTGGGAAACATGCAGCAAGACGGCACCGGATAGTCCAACCAACGCGAGCACGATAAAGTTACGAGGATCAAGCCTTTTCATCCGCCGCACCTTTCTATGACCCGCAATCGCGCCGAGCGGGACCGGGCATTCTCATAAATCTCCTGTTCCGAAGGTTTTACAGCCTTACGCGTTAACAGCTTAAACGCGGAAGATGAAGCGCTCTCATGCACCCCCGTATCCGGCAGATGCCGGGATACGCCGCCGCCCTGCCCCGCCTTCTCGCGGAAATCCCTCTTAACGATCGTATCCTCAAGAGAATGAAAAGAGACAACAACCATCCGTCCACCGGAATTCAATATCCGCCCGGTAGCCTCCAGCGCCCGCTCCAGCTCACCCAACTCGTCATTCACCGCAATGCGCAAAGCCTGGAAGGTTCGGGTTGCAGGATCAATCCCGTCCTTAGAGCGCGGCACGGCACCGCGCACGATATCGGCCAGCGCTCCGGTCGTCATGATCGGTTCGTTACGGCGCTTCTCAACGATACGCCGTGCAATCCGGCGGGAACAGCGTTCTTCCCCGTAACGGTAAATCAAATCCGCGAGCTCTTTTTCATCCATATGGTTAACAATATCCGCCGCGGTCTCACCGCGTTCGGAATCCATGCGCATATCCAGCGCGCCGTCAAAACGGAAAGAAAAGCCGCGCCGGGCCTCGTCAAGCTGGAAAGATGACACGCCCAGATCAAGCACAAATCCGTCAACCGCTTTGAAACCTGCTCCCCGCAAAAGCGCTTCAACATCACCGAAACAACCGCGCAAAAAGATGAACCGTTCGCCATAACGCGCCTTCAGGGCCTCAGCCCGCACCTCTGCGTCTAGATCACGGTCTATCGCGATAAGCGTACATTGCGCCGCCTCCAGAATAGCTGCGCTATAGCCGCCCGCGCCGAACGTCCCATCCACATAAACAGCCCCATCACGCGGCGCGAGCGCAGAAAGCACCTCCGGCAGCATGACGGGATAGTGAGTCGTTCCAAGCATAAAAAAAAATCCAATTGCGGCTAACGCAAAGACAAAACAAGGCACTAAAAGAAAATTCTGAGTCCAGAACTGAACTATAGCATCTATTATCCAGATCTGCGAATCGGAGGTCAAGAATCCGAAGAGTCAACCGATTCGGTTTCCCACAGATATTTTATTCACTGAAAGGGGAATTTTCGAGTGCGCTCACTTCCGAGAAATCTTCGGCACGGTGCAACATTCTACGAATAACCTTCCCGGAGGCTGGAAAAAAATGGATACGGCGAACGCAAGAACCACCAATATCTTCATTCAAAACAGGCAGGCCTTTGCGCGTAATATACTCGCGTGCAAAAATATAATTCTTTGTGCCCCGATCCTCATGATCGCCGGGCATGGCGGCCCCTCCGGTAAGGCGCACCCGGATACGCCCTTTTCCCGCACCACGCCGTTTCATTTCTCCGATACAATTTTCAAGCGGTGAAAGCGCAGCCCGCACAGACTCCGGATCGGCCTTGCCAAAATGGGGAAAGATGTCGAGCAACGCACGAGGCAAAAGCAAAAAACAAGCTGCACCGGTTTTCAGTTCCGGCTCATAGATTGAGACAAAAATCCCGGCGCCAACGGAAGCGACAATCATATCGTCGGGGTTATCGGAACACGCTACCTGACCGGGCAGCAAGTTGAGAGGATACGCCTCGAACTGGGCATTGAAATAGGCATCATAATCTTGAACGACCCGACGCTCATCCCCCTGAAAACCATCTCTCACTTTTTTACCTTCAAATTCATGATGTTAACGGATGACTAACCGCTGTTTTTATTGTAGCACAGCTTTCAGCTTCACGCCAAGAAGCGCACGCCAACACCCGACATCGCTCCACACCGTATCAAGAGCGGCCAAACGCGACCCTTCGCACCGCTCCATAATCGCATAATCAACCGGCTTTGACGGCGCCTTCAGGTAGGCAGAACGCTCAGGTCTTAGAAACGGCCCGCGCACATTTCCCAGATCGCAGGCTTTCCCAACCTCGTAACGTATTGAAGGTTCGAACGTCTCCAGAAGATCCAGATAATAAGAGGGCCTGCACATAAAAACGCCTGTATTCCAAAAGACGCTGCCGACCGCGAACAGCGCTTCCGCATCGGCTTTCGCAGGTTTTTCAATAAAACGCTTTACGGAATACAATCCCACATCCGGCGTATGCTCCGTTTCAATGTAGCCGTAGCGTGTTTCCGGCGCGACAGGCCGCACACCGATCATAATCATTCGATCCTCACCGGCACGCGCGGCGGCAATCCGCACGACCTGTTCAAACAGCTCATCATCATCAAGATAATGGTCGCTGGGCGTAACGAGCATCAGCGTGTCATGTCCGGCCCCGCTATTGACCAGATCACAAGCCGCAAGCGCTATAGCGGCTGCCGTACCCCGCCCTTCCGGCTCCAGAATGATCCGGCGCGCCCCCAGATCAAGCGCACTCAACTCTTCATATGCCCGATCCCCGGCGCTTTCATGGCAAACAACGACAGGCCGGGCAAAAGGTGCAACGCGCAGCGCCGTATGCTGAAACAACGAATAAGGCGGAAAAACCCGCAAGAACGGCTTTGGGCGGTTCCGGGACGTTAAAGGCCTGAGCCTGCGCCCTTCCCCGCCCGCCAGAATGACCGGAACGATCTCAAGCTGCGTCACGAAGCCCCGCTTGCTCCCTGTACCAGGCATAGGCAACCTTAAGGCCCGTTTCCAAATCTATGGAGGGATTCCAACCGGCCTGATTTATACGAGAGCTGTCCATCATTTTCCTCTCCACCCCGTCCGGGTAAACTTTATTGTAAACCAGCTTACCCTTGAAACCAACAATATCCGCGATCATACGAGCCAGCGCAGCAATTGATACCTCCTGCCCCGAGCCGATATTGAGCGGCGTAGCGCCATCATAACGGCGAAGAGCAAAGAGGAGCGCCTCAGCCAGATCATCAACATGTAAAAACTCACGCAGCGGTGTCCCACTTCCCCAGATTTCAAGCGTTTCGGCCCCCGTCTCCTTCGCCGCATGCGCCTTCATGATAAGCGCCGGAATCACATGGGATACCCGCTCGTCGAACTGGTCGCCGGGGCCATACAAATTGCACGGCATCGCACTAATGAAGGAACAGCCATATTGCCGTTTATATGCCTGACACAGCTTAATTCCGGCAATTTTTGCCAACGCATAAGCCTCGTTCGTCGGCTCTAAGGGTGCGGAGAGCAAAGCGTCTTCTTTGATCGGTTGCGGCGCGTCTTTCGGGTAAATGCAGGAGGAGCCTAAAAATAGCAGTTTTTCAACTCCCACCTCATAAGCGGCATGGATGACATTGGCTTCAATCATCAGATTATCATAGAGGAAATCCGCCGGGTACGTGTCGTTCGCCAGAATACCGCCGACCTTTGCCGCGGCGAGAATGATGACCTCCGGCTTGTTCTCCAGAACCCAGCGCCGTACGCCTGTCTGATCGCGCAGATCAAGCGCGCGCCTGTCCACCGTAAGAGCCTTCGGCAAACGCCGCAACAAGGCGCTCCCAACCATCCCGGTAGACCCGGCGATCCATATCCGCTTCCCCTCAAGAGAATATGGCGCCTCTAACCAGCCATCCTTTGCGGCCATGAAACCTCACCCCTTGCACGTAAAAGCTGCCGATCGGCATTCAAAAGATCGGCCACCAGCGCCTCGAAGCGAATTTTCGGCCTCCAGCCCAACACCTCGCGCGCCTTTGAGGCATCGCCGAGCAGCGCATGGACCTCTTTGGGCCGGAAAAGTGCCGGATCGACCCGCACGAGCAGCCGCCCGGTTTTGGCATCCAGCGCCGTTTCCTCAGCGCCACGCCCGCTCCATTTGAGTTTCACCCCGATATGTGCGAAGGCCTGCTCGACAAAATCCCGCACGCTCCGCGCCTCCCCAGTTGCCAGCACGTAATCGCCGGGCACATTCTGCCGGAGCATCAACCACATGCCTTCCACGTAATCGCGCACATGCCCCCAGTCGCGTACCGCATCCAGATTTCCGAGCGTAAGAGGCTCCGCCCCGCCCGCCTCGATCACGGCCACCGCCTTTGTGATTTTACGGGTGACGAAATCCTCACCCCGCAAGGCGCTTTCATGGTTGAACAAAATTCCGTTCGAGATATGCATCCCGTAGGAATCCCGGTAGATTTTAGCGAGATGATACGCCGCCAGCTTCGCCGCGCCGTAAGGACTGCACGGCTCCATCGGGGTTTGCTCGTTTTGCGGGGGCTGCGAGGAACCAAACATTTCGGAAGAAGAAGCCTGATAAATCCGCACATCACGTTCCCATCCCAGAACGCGCACGGCATCCAGAACGTTGAGCGTCCCCTTCACATTAATATCAAGCGCTGAGGCGGGCGTATCGAAGCTCACTTTCACATGAGACAGCGCGGCCAGATTATAGATTTCATCCGGGCAGATATGACGGATCAGACCCGTGACATTATTCGCATCCGTCAAATCGCCCGTATGCAGAGCAATCTCCTCGGATACAAGGCCCAACGTATCAAGCCGCTGCAAGCCGTTCAGCGGGTCCGGATAGCTGTCCCAGCGAATAAGCCCGTGAACGGCGTAACCTTTTTCCAGCAAAAAGCGCGCAAGAAACGCACCGTCCTGCCCGGCGATCCCGGTAATGAATGCTGTCTTTCGTGCAACCATGGGAAACTCCCGTTTCACACACCATTGCATGAATAGCCGTAAAGGGCAATGGGCCGCGTTATTCGGAGGCGTGGCTTGCGCCACTACGCTCCATTAGCGCCCGCTTTGCGCGTTCGCTCAAAAACGGCCAAAGAAGCTGGTGCGTAAATTTCGGCGGCATATATTCAGAGATTCCAATATCAACTGGGGGCCTACGGTTTTCGTTAAAATAGGTTCTGAAAAGCTGGTCCCAGAGCATGATATTCTCACCGTAATTCTTGTTCCCCTCGCGTAAATCCTTGGAATGATGCCAGCGATGCAGGCCCGGCGTATTGAAAATCCATGAAAGAGGCCCAAAACGCATCTCGACATTGCAATGGGTAAGCATCCCGATAAAAGCCGTGATGACAGCCTGCCATTTTACGACCTCCATCGGCGCACCCAGCGCAAGAAGAACACTCATCCCCAAAACGATACTCACAAGGGAATCGATAAAGTGGAACCGCCCGGTATTGACGAACCACAGCTTTGTGACGCTGTGATGAATCGCATGGAAGCGCCACAAAAACGGCCATTCATGGGCCAGACGATGCGCCCAGTACAGCGCGAACTCCGCAGCCACGACGCCCAGCGTCGCCTGCACCACCATCGGCCAGTGGCGCGGCCACAACTCCACCCCAAACAGCCCGTATCCCGGCTCGGCCACGGAGGTAATCAGGTCGGCCAACCCAATCACGCTGCTAAAAAGCAGCAAGCCCTGCACCGTCCCCTTACTGGTCAGCGTATGGGCGATATTAGCAAAGGTCTGCCCGTCCGGTTGAAGCCACTGCGCTTCATGGGGCATAAAACGCTCAAGAAAATAAAGACTTACGATCAGAAATAAATAAGCCAGATTAAAATATAAAACGGGATGATCCAGCGCAAACCCATAGGCCGCAACAGCCATACAGATTGTGAACAGGCCCGGCCACGCAATCCATGAGAGTGTGTATTTAAGCCTGTTCAATGTGTTAGCTCCCGTTTCTAATGCCTAAAATGACGCATCCCCGTAAAGGCCATAGCCAGACCGCGTTCATTGGCGGCCTCGATCACCTCCTCGTCCCGGATAGAGCCACCCGGTTGAATGACAGCCGTAACGCCTGCTTCTGCCGCAGAAATTAACCCATCCGCAAATGGGAAGAACGCATCCGACGCCACGACGGAGCCTTTCGTCAGCGGGATATCAAGACCGGCCTGTTTTGCAGCCTCTTCAGCCTTCCATGCCGCGATACGAGCGGAATCGACCCGGCTCATCTGCCCCGCCCCAATTCCAACCGTTGCCTCGTTTTTCGCATAGACAATCGCATTAGACTTCACATGTTTGGCCACGCGGAACGCAAACAGCATGTCTCTGATTTCCTCCTCAGTCGGCGCGCGGTCCGTTACAATCTTAAGATCATCTTCGCTGATACAGCCCGAATCTGTGCTCTGAACCAAAAGCCCGCCGGCAATCCGTTTGATCATACGCCGCTTCTGTGCAACATCCGGCAAGCCGCCTGCTGCCAGTACACGGATTTTGCTCTTTTTCTTCAAAATCTCCAACGCCGCGGCCTCTATATCAGGCGCGATAACCACTTCGATGAAGCGTTCCGTAATTGCCTGCGCCGTTTGCGCATCCAGCGTTCTGTTCAGTGCGATAATCCCGCCGAACGCACTCACCGGATCACAAGCCAGCGCCTGCTTATAAGCCTCCAGCATAGTATCAGCAACAGCAACACCACACGGATTAGCATGCTTGATAATCGCTACAGCGGGGCCTTCGAACTCAGCTACCAGCTCATAAGCCGCATCCGTATCGTTGAGATTGTTGTAAGAGAGTTCCTTACCCTGTATCTGGGCGGCCTGCGCCGCGCCGGGACGGGTGGAATCATCGACCGTATACAAGGCCGCGCTCTGATGCGGATTCTCGCCATAACGCAAGGTCTGACGAAGACTTCCGGAAAAGCTGATCCGCCGGGGATAGCCGTAATCCTCTTCCATCTGGGAAACAAACCAGCTCGCAATATTGGAATCATAGGTCGCCGTCAGGGAAAACGCCGTCGAAGCCAAGACCTTCCGCATTTTTGATGTCAAAGCACCGTCATGCTGATCCATATCGGCCAAAACCCGCTCATAATCCTGCGGGTCCGTTACAACTGCGACAAACTCATGGTTCTTCGCTGCAGAACGGATCATGGCCGGCCCGCCAATATCGATATTTTCGATACAATTCTCAAAATCCGCGCCACTCTTGACCGTTTCGACAAACGGATAGAGATTGACCACCAGCATATCGATCTCGCCGATCTCATGCTCTTTCATGGCCTGTACATGGAACTCATCGCTCCGCCGGGCCAAAAGCCCGCCATGCACCTTCGGATGCAGCGTTTTCACACGCCCGTCCATCATTTCCGGGAACCCCGTATAAGCGGATACATCTATGACAGGTAGCCCCGCCTTCTCCAGTATCCGGGCCGTCCCTCCTGTCGAAAGCAGTTCTACACCATGGCTGTACAGTTTTTTTGCAAAATCTTCGATCCCGTCCTTATTTGAAACGGACAAAAGCGCACGCCTGATTTTCACCGCGTGCGGATCTCTAATAATATTTTCACTCATTGGGAACCCTTACATATTTCTGGCCGGAACGCCCGGCCCGCAAGGGCAAACTAGATCAAAACACCGCCCTAGGCAAGAGCTTGCTGGGTGTTTCCCGCTCCGCGCGCACCGCCTTGCGCCAGGTGAACGCTACCGGGCTGCGCATACAGCCCCCTCTGTCCAGGGAAAGGCTTGAAGGCATCCGTAATGCCCAAGACCGTCTCGGCCCCGCCAAGAAATAAAATACCATCGGACTCGAGCTGTTTTCCCATTCTCTCCAGAATAGAGGCCTTGGTCTTTTCATCAAAATAAATCAAAACATTACGGCAAAAAATTACATCGAACCGCCCTAAAGTTGCCATATCGTTCAACAGGTTAAAATTCCCGTAATTAACCATAGCCTTGATATCGTTACTGATCCGCCATTTCTCTTCATCTTGCGTAAAATATTTCATTAAGAACTGAATCGGCAGCCCCCGCTGAACCTCGAACTGTGAGTAAACACCTTCACGTGCCTGATTGAGAATCTGATCCGAAATATCTGTCGCCTTGATTGTAAAGCGCCACCCGGGAAACTGTGCTGCGGCCTCTTTAAGGATCATCGCAATCGAGTAAGGCTCCTGCCCGCTTGAGGCCGCCGCGCACCATATTCTGAGTTCCTTGCGGGTTGTGCGCCCCTCTTTCATGTATTTCAGGACCACATCCTTAAACATTTCAAAGGGCTTATTATCCCGAAAAAAAGACGTCTCGTTCGTGGTCATGGCCTCAACGATATCGTTGACCAGATCTTTGTCCGGTACGCCCCGAAGCGCATCCGTCATTGCATCCAAAGTTGGATATCCCCACTTTCTGGCAATCGGACTCAGGCGCGAATCAAGAAGATAGGATTTATCCTGCCCGAGCACGAGTCCCGAACGCTCCTTGAGTAAATCTCTGTAAAGATCGAAATCTGTAATTCTCATCCGCTTATATCCTACCTATCCTATCCCATCACAGCCTTGCGTATCCACGGGCCGATTTCGCCGACCGGCAATACCTGAGAACACAACCCTGCTTGCGCAACGGCGCCCGGCATACCCCAAACAACGCTTGAAGCCTCATCCTGAGCAATCATACGCCCTCCCCGGTCCACTAACGCCTTGCCGCTTTTCAAGCCGTCAGTACCCATCCCGGTCAGAATCACAGCAAGTATCCTGTCTCCGTATATATCAATCGCCGTCCTGAGCATAGGGTCTACAGCCGGTTTACAAAAATTTTCCGGCGGTCCGTCATCCAGATGGATTTCCACTTTTCCCTCTCGGCGGCTCAGATGCATGTGACGCCCGCCCGGCGCGACATACAACCGTCCCGGCTGAAGAACCTCCCCTTCCACGCCTTCCGCAGCAGGTACACCCGTATGCTGCGTAATGTGCTCTGCCAGAATTTTTGTAAAAGTCGAAGGCATGTGCTGGGTAAGAACGATCGGAATATCAAACCCCTTGCACTCTTTCAGCACCGTCAGCAGGGCCTGCGGCCCCCCTGTCGAGCTTCCGATCGCCAACAAAGACGGCTTCCCTTTATAAGAACGAAAATCATTGTGAAGAGAAAAAGGCGTTGCGGGTTTAGACGCCGGTAAAGGACGCACCCCCGCGGGTAAGGCATGCTGGGCGGGTTGCAGAGGCATACCGCTCTCCGGTTCAAGATCTGTAGCCGCAATGCGCTCATCCTCCGGCACCAACCCCTTGATCAAAGCCAGAATCTGTTTTTGGAAATCAGACCCTTGCCCGACATTCTGCGCAGAAGAGGGTTTAACAATACACTCAACGGCTCCCAGAGAAAACGCCTTCAACGTTACAGCAGCCCCCTTCTCGGTCAACCCGGAGAACATAATCACTTTTGTTCTAGGGTTCTCTTTTAAAATCAAAGGCAAAGCGGTCAGCCCGTCCATTACAGGCATCTCAATGTCAAGAATGACAACATGGGGCTTATGGCGTTTCGCCGCAGCAACAGCCATCTCACCGTTAGACACGGAAGACACGACGCGGATAACGGGGTCGGCCCCGATGACTCTGGACAGGCCGCCGCGGATAACCGCTGAATCATCCGCCAGCATCACATGTATCTGCTTTACTGAACTCACAGCTATCGCCTTTTAGTTATTCCTTCCGACATATAGTCTGCCGCACCGTCCGGCGGCAAAAAACCGTCATTCAATCAAGCCGATCTGTGAAAATTTGGTCTTGATAATTTCGCTATCAAAAGGTTTCATGACATATTCATCAGCACCGGCCTGCATCGCACGCTGGATATGAGGCATATCATTTTCCGTCGTACAGAAAATAACCTTCGGCTGCTTTGGGCCGCCGACAGCTCTCAGCTTTTCCAAAAACTCTATACCGCTCATCACGGGCATATTCCAATCCAGTAGCACCGCATCCGGCATAGAGGCCTGACACGCATCAAAAGCCTGCTGTCCATCTTCCGCCTCTGCGCACTCGAACCCCAGCTCCTCGACAATTCTCCGAGCCACCTTCCGAACAACACGGCTATCATCCACAATCAGGCATGCTTTCATAAAACAACTCCATCTCTATCGAAGGGCGTCTCCTCCCCCTCAACTTTTCCCATAAAAAACTATATATGAACTGTATTTAGAAATTTCGGCACGTCAAGCACCACCAGCAACTCCCCTTCCAACCTGTAGATACCGGAAGAAATCTCCCGCCACACAGGGTCAAGTGTCGCCGGCGTGTTTTCAAAATCCTTATTTTGAAGCGTCAGCACGTCCCCGACCCGATCGATAATCAGACTATAAAGCTCGTTTTCATGCTCAACAACCACGCTCATGCTTTTTTCCCGGGCGGTATTGGCCTCCATTCCAAGCCGTTTACGGACATCGATCGCCGTTACGATCCGGCCCCGAAGGTTAAGGGAACCCGCAACCTCCGGCGGCGCGAGCGGCACCCGTGTAACGTTTTGCTCTCCGAGAACATCCTGGACCTGAAGAATCGGTATACCGAAACGCTGATCTGCGATAACGATCGTCAAGAAATCTTTTGAACGTCCAAGTCCGGCTCCACGAGCATGATCCTGCCCCTGTCTGCTATTCTCCATCGCAAGATTCATGATGCAGCCTCCTGACCTCTATGCTCCGACAATGTTTGTGAAATTGTATTCAGCAACGTATCGCGATCGAACTTCGCGACATATTTCGAATAGCCAACCTCAATGCCGCGACTAATGTCCTGCGGCGTTGCATGGGATGACAAGGCGACCATCGGCGTATCCTGCCAGTTGCTATCGGCCTTGACCTTCCGCGCAAACTCAAAGCCATCCATATCCGGCATTTCAATGTCGCTGATAATGACATCAAAAACATCACCCTTTTCGCACATCTTCAGCGCATCAATTGGGCTTTCCAGAGTCGTTACGTCATAGCCCGCGACATTCAGCAACGGTGTAAGCATGTTACGGAAGAACGGACTGTCATCGACAAGCAGCACACGCTGGCGAACAGCATGTCGATTTGCAGCCCCGTTCTTCGCCGAGAACGGCTCATCATTATGGTCTTTGAACCAATTTGCGTTCGTCCCATGGAGGAAATATGCCACATCAACAACATCAGTAGCCTTTTCGTTAATAATAGCGCTCCCCAGCAAACCGGGCTGATCCCCGTCAAGCTGAACGTCTATATACTCCTCCGTAATATCTATAATCTCGTCAACAACCAACCCCATCGAACGGTCCTTATCCGTAAAGACCAGAACCGGCTTTTCACTTTCGCTATCAATACGAACAGAGGAATCAAACGCAACAAGCGGCATCAACTGCCCGCGATATTGCACCATCATCTGCCCGCTTGAATATTCGATCGAAGATGACTGGACGTTTTCAAGACGCGCAACAAGCGACAAAGGCACCGCCTTTGGTGCGCCCGCCCCTGCACTGAAAAGCAACAGCGATGTTTTGGGCCTCGAACTGTCCATGATGGAATCGGCCTGAGCGGCATCCATACTGTCCGTTGTTTCGATTTCGCCGGTCTCCCGTGCAATACCATTCGGATCCAGAATCATAATAACCGTCCCGTCCCCTAAAATCGTATTTCCGGAGAAGAGCGAAATATCCCGCAAAATCTTGGCGACAGGTTTAACAACAATTTCCTCGGTATCGAAGACACGATCAACGATAATCCCGAAATCATAAGCACCGACCTGCGTAACGACAACATACTGGTTGCGCGACAGGGCATCGACATCCAGCCCCTCGCCACCTTCGACCATATCCGCCGAACCATTGGCCTTTGCAGCCTCCCGTTCGCTTTTTGCCTTTGCACGATCTTTTCTGGACAGCAGAGGCGGTGCACCTGAGATTTTCAACAAATCAGACAAGGAAACCAGCGGCAGCAAACGGTCGCGTAGCCTGAATACCGGCGTTCCTTTAATTGTCTCAATGTGGTTTTCACCATATTCCGACGTCATAACCAACTCCCGCACCGCCAACTGTGGAATAGCGAAGCGTTCACCACCAGCCTCGACGATCAGCGCAGACACGATAGCCAGCGTCAACGGAATTTTAATGACAAAGGTAGAACCTTTACCCTCCACCGATTTCAATTCGATAGAGCCGCCGATTTTTTCAATGTTCGTCCGCACGACATCCATCCCGACACCGCGACCGGAAACAGCTGTAACTTTCTCAGCCGTAGAAAAACCGGCCTTAAAAATAAACTGGTTGATCTGCTGAGGCGTCATATCAGCCAGCTCTTCCGGCGTCGCCAGATTATTAGCCAGCACTTTCTGCTTGATCTTCTCAAGCGACAGGCCTCGCCCGTCATCGGATATCTCGATATTAATATGCCCGCCCTCATGATAGGCGTTCAGGAGAATTTTTCCCGTCTCCGGCTTTCCTGCCGCCGCACGGTCGGCAGGACTCTCAATACCGTGGTCTCCCGAGTTACGAACCATGTGCGTCAACGGGTCCTTAATCAGTTCAAGAACCTGACGGTCAAGCTCAGTGTCCTGCCCACGCATTTCGAGTTCAATCTTCTTATGGAGTTCGATACTGAGATCCCGAATAATCCGCGGTAACTTGGCCCACGCATTCCCAATGGGCTGCATACGGGTCTTCATAACCCCTTCCTGCAAATCGGAAACGACATGATTCAAACGCTGCAATGGCGCTGTAAAGTCATTATCGGCTTGTACCCGCGAAATCTGCAAAAGCTGGTTCCGCGTCAAAACAAGCTCGCTAACCATCGTCATTAGATTTTCGAGAACATCCACGTTCACGCGCAAAGTCTGCGCCGCAACTGATTTACCACCAGCCTCTCTTTCCTCCGGCGTTTCTGCGGCTGGCGCCACGGCGACCTCCGGAGCAGACGGCGGCTCCGCGCTCACCTCTTCAGGTCCGGGTGTATTTCTAAACGCAGCTTCCAGCTCTTCTTCCGTTGCCATACCAACCACTGCCTCTTTTTCAGGTTTCTCAGCCTTGACTGTATCAGCCGCTTTTTCGGGCTCCTTTGGCGCAGGAGAATCTCCCCCATCCCGGCCCTCATAGACAGCGTCCAAACGGGCGATCAACGCAGAATCATCACCCTTAGGCTCCGCACCTGTTTCCTCAAGCTTGCCGACGATATGCTTAACCCTGTCGATCGATTCAAAAATCAGCGTGACGTAGTCCGGCGTCACCTCAAGATCACCGTCACGAAAGCGGCCCAGCACATTTTCAGCGTGGTGCGCGACCTTCTCCAGACGGGGAAGCCCCAAAAACCCGCAGGTCCCCTTAATCGTATGAACAAGCCGGAAAATCTTCGAAAGAAGATCCGTATCGTTCGGGTTCTGCTCTAGATTCACAAGATCGAGATCCAGCTCCTCCAGACTTTCATTGGTTTCGGTTAGAAATTCTGCGACTAATTCATCCATTATCCGATCCCTTCAATCATCTTCTATGATCAAACTTTTGCATTCGGTCACCTTGCCTATTTTACAAGAATGCACGAATAACGTTAAGGAGAGGTTTACTCAGAGGAAAACTGCGCGATTTAGGCACACAGTTAAGGAACGTACGGGTAGTAAGTGTACATCATAAAACCGGAGAACAGAACGCCAAAATACAGAAAAAGCGAAAAACCTCCTCCCGTGTTCACCCCTACCCTATAGACGGCACCGACAGGGAAGGCGGAACACCGATCGTCAAACGCACACCGCCCTCGTCACCTGCCGCAGACACTCTCAAACCGTACCGCCGCGCGAGAAGCCCGGTTACGTAGGCATGCACAACTTTCGGTTCGACATCCCTGTCGGCAATATCTAAAGACAGCGCTTTGCCCACACCCTCCCGCAGGCCTGCATTTTCACCGCGCGCAGTTACAATAATAGAGTCTTCTCCCTGCCCCTCCACAGAAAGCTCTCCACCTTTGGGCAAGCAGTCCATGGCCAGCAGCAGCGCAGATACGAGTATCTTACACAGACCTGCGGGGCGCTCTGCCGGGCCGAGCGGCGCATACGGGTCCCATTTCTGGACGATCTTCTTCTCCGCGCCAACCATCGCCTCAATCACCGCATGAACATCCTCAGGTTTAATGCTCGTATCGGCCCCACCTGCCCCGTAGGCCATTCGGTAAGCCCGCAGCTTTGCCGAAGCTTGCCCGGCACTGAAAGCGATAAGCTCTACAACCTCATCCCCGGCATCGGCGCCCATTTCCTCAAGAAATTCAATACCGTTATTCACGGCACCGATCGGGCTGATCAGGTCGTGGCAAATTTTCGAGGCCAGAATTTCGAGAACGTGGATATCTACAGGCAGGTCTTTATTCATGTCATCATTCTAACGGTAAATGGCAGGACTGCAATCGGGTTTTTTGAAAGACTGTCAGGATTTCTACGAACGCTTCTTCCGGCAGCGCTTTCTCCACACAAGCACCCCCGCGAAAGACATGGCCGCCAGCAAGACAAGCGCCGGAACGAGCCGCCCGCTCATCGCCAGAAACAACAGCGCCAGCCCCGCAAACCCAAATCCTCCGGCAATCATCGCTGCCTTCACCTGAGCAATTTCCGCATTCACAAAGAACCGGAACAACGCATACAAGCCAATCAAAACACCAAAAACAAGAATAAGGTAAGGCACGAAAAGGCGGAGCCTCTATTGTACAACCAGACACCCGCCCGGTTTACGGGCCTTGATTGCTTCACAGATCGAATTGGCGCTGTCCTTGCTCATCGGACCGGCCTGAATGCGGTAATAAACACCCCGCTCACCCAGATCAGCCTCCTGCACGCGATAAGACGCATTTTGCAGTTGCGCGGAAAAGCTCTTCTGCAGCTTCGTCCACTCCGAATCAGCCCCGCTGCGCGATGTCACGCTTGCAAGCTGAACGAAATAATCTCCGGGCGCAATCGCAGAGGCTGCAACCGGTGCCGCGCCGGCAGCAGGCTCGACAGCGGACGCCTGTGTGCCCTGATCCGCTTCAGCAGAAGAGGCTACTTCACCCGCGAGCAAATTCGGCGCCTTCCCGTCTTTTTGCTCCAGAACGGAACGCACGAAATCCAGCGTCTCCGGCGATGAACCGGGTTTATGAATGATTTTTGGACGCTCGCTAGAAGCCTGTACTTCCGGCGGAATCTGGGGCGGAATTTTCTCGACAGTCTGCTCGATTTTCTGAACGGCGACAGGCTGAATATCTTCGGCACCAGGTATCGAAGCCAAAACGGTTGAAGAGGGCTGATCGTCCGCACCCGGCTCCTGCGCTCCATAATCCTTAGACTCAGCTTGCGCAGCCATCAACACTTCTTCCGCCTCTTCGGCGAAAGCCTCGAGCCTGTCATCAACTGGCTCTTCCATTTCCAACAAATTCTCAACCGGCGCAGCTTCCTGCACCATACCATTTTCTCCGGTCATCGCGGTAAACACCGTATTGTCACGAAATGGAATATCCGCCCCGGCCGTATCGTCAGGCGTGACCTTAAACGGCGCAGCGTCCGCCTGCACGAGGGGCACGGAAGCCTCATCTTGCTGTTCCGGATAACTCATAAAAATTACGCCCGCAAAAGCCGCACCAGCCAGAAGAAGCGTAGCCGTTGCGATAACGGGACTGCGCAGAGGAGACAGAGCCACACCCATAATCCGATCCAAAAGCCCGCCTCGGCGCGAAGAGGCGCCCTGCTGCGGGTATTGGTCATAGCCATATGGCTGCCCGTAAGGTTGCTGGTGCTGATGCTGAAAACGACGATCCTGATCCATAATATCCCGTCCCGTAAAACGCAGTGAGCCGATTCTTGTACCCTAAAACCGTTAGCGTAAATCCCAGTAAAGATCAAATAGGCGTTCATGCTCCCGGATCGCGTAACGGTCGGTCATGCCCGCAATGTAATCGGCCACGATTCGCGCTCTGAGCGTGTCATTGGCAACAGCACCGCTCTCCTCTACACGGGCCTGCCAGGTCAGCGGCAACAGCGCATAATTCTTGTGGAAAGCTTCAAAAAGATCCCCGATGATCCGTTCGACCTTCAACCAGATACGCTGCATCGTGTAATGGCGGTACATGCGCTCGAACAAAAACGCCCGCAACTCATCGACATACGCTCTCATCCCGTCTGAAAATGCGACACTCTGCCGCCCGGCGCTTCTGATATCGTCCGGCGCCTGCGGCGCTGTTTCTGCCAGCCGCCGCCGCGTTTCTGCCAGAACGTCATTCACCATCGCGCCAATCATCTCCCGAATCATCTCTCCGACCAAATAACGCCCCTCCAAACCGCCATCTGTCCCGCGCACAGCCTTGAGCGATTCGGCCAGAAGCGGAATCTCCTCCAGATCTGCGATTGTAAACAACCCGGCCCGCAGCCCGTCCTCGACATCGTGATTATTATAGGCGATATCGTCGGACAAAGCTGCGACCTGCGCTTCCAAAGAGGCATGACCGTCCAGTTCCAGATCAATTTGCGCCTGCAATGTCTCGACACCCAGATGCCGTGCACCGAGAACCGGGCCGTTATGTTTGGCCACGCCCTCCAGCGTCTCCCACGTCATATTCAGCCCGTCCCAGCCCGGATATTTCCGCTCCAACGTCGTGAGCACCCGCAAGGACTGGTCGTTATGATCAAACCCGCCATAAGGCTCCATCGCCTTGTTCAGATGCTCCTCCCCGATATGAGCAAAGGGCGTATGGCCCAGATCGTGCGCCAGCGCGATCGTCTCGGCCAGATCTTCATTCACCATCAGCGCCCGCGCGATAGAGCGCGTAACCTGCGCGACCTCCAGCGTATGGGTCAGGCGCGTGCGGTAATGATCGCCCTCGTGATAGACAAACACCTGCGTCTTATACTGGAGCCGCCGAAAGGCCGTGGAATGGATCAGCCGGTCGCGGTCCCGCTGGAACGGCGTGCGGGTCGCGCTTTCCGGCTCCTCATAAACCCGCCCCCGGCTCTGATCCGGACGGCAGGCGTAAGAGGCCAATGGCAACGCGCAGTAATTATAGGCGGGTAAATCCGCCGCTTCCGTTGATGATATCTTGCTCATAATGCCCCGCGACTCTATAATCAGAGTATGAGCATAACCATTGACGACAGCGCCGTAAAGCGCATCCGGGAACTCAGGGCGCAGCTGGGCAAAGAGGCCTTAAGGCTGCGCATCACCGTTGACGGCGGCGGGTGTTCGGGCTTTCAATACAGGCTGGAGCTGGACGACAAGGCCGGGGAAGCCGATACGGTGTTCGCCGATACGGTCGTGACGGACGATATCTCCCTACCCTTCCTTGAGGGCGCAAGCGTCAGCTTCGAATCGGGCCTGATCGGCTCCGATTTCAAAATCAACAACCCCAATGCCGCATCGGGCTGCGGCTGCGGAAGTTCCTTTTCGGTTTAAAACAAGCCATTTATGCTGCCCTCTTAACTCTGATGGTTGCGAATATTTTTGATTAGCGACATGATGCCTCCGGCGATTCATAAAAAAAGCGAATCAGAGGAACTATGCCAACA
The DNA here is from genome assembly GCA_020442475.1 of Alphaproteobacteria bacterium. GTDB lineage: Bacteria > Pseudomonadota > Alphaproteobacteria > Micavibrionales > Micavibrionaceae > JAGRKA01. The sequence continues at coordinate 18,054 of JAGRKA010000039.1, forward strand.
TCCCCCAAAACAATCTCAATCACCTCATGGAACGTCAATTCGATCAAGGCCCGGAAGGAGCATGTTCTGCGGTTTCTGAAAGAATGCGCGCCGGACGTGCTGATGATGCAGGAGCTGAAGGGACTGGACTTCCCGGAAGATGACTTCAAAAATGCCGGTTATCATACTGTCTTTAAAGCGCAAAAGGCCTATAACGGCATTGCAATTCTATCCAAAACACCGATCACCCTCCTCCGTGATACGCTGCCCGGCGACGAGACGGACGAGCAAGCTCGCTATCTTGAAGTTGAAACGACCGGGCTGCGGCTGATCAACATCTATTTGCCGAACGGCAACCCTGTCCCCGGCGACAAATATGATTACAAGCTGGCCTGGATGAAAAGGTTGCACGATTATTTAAAAACGGTACGGATCGAAAATATAAAATTTCTTATCGGCGGTGACTTTAATGTAATCCCGGAAGCGCAGGATTGCTACGATCCGGCAGCATGGAAAGAGGACGCCCTGTTTCGTATGGAAACGCGCAAGGCCTTCCGCGCTCTTCTTCATCTGGGACTAACGGAAGCCTTCCGCGCCCTGCACCCACATGAGCACGCCTACACATTCTGGGACTATCAGCGCGGCGACTGGCAAAATGACCGGGGCATCCGAATCGACCATTTTCTCCTCTCTCCAGAACTGGCCG